>CAXBOL010000037.1:0-14143 GCA_963977295.1 uncultured Opitutaceae bacterium | reverse complement strand
TCCAAGCGGTGATTGGTATACGCCGAACCGAAACATCAAGTGTGTCAGCACACTAGGATGGGCGGGGAATGTGCTCGCAGTCGGGGCACAAAAAAACCGCCTGTCGCCAGGCGGTTGGAAGAAAAAGAGGATTCAGTGGGAACCCCGGCCGGTTCAAGCGCAGGCCGGAGCGGACTCCACCACGCGCCGCCGACGCGTGCGAACGAAGACCATGGTGCCCGCGAACAGGCCAGCGAACAAGACGCTGACCGCACTTGCTTCCGGCACGGGTGTAATCGCACCTTGGAAGGCAAAGTCTCCGTTGATGGGACTTGCAGGATCAAGCCCACCAAAACTGAACCCGCCCGGGCTTGCGTAGCCGGTGCCGTCCGCGTAGGTGGCATCGCCTCCGATTGCTTGAGCAAGACGAAAGTCAGCCGCCGCAAGATTTCGAAACACGCTAAGCCCGTAGGTTGTAGCCGGCGTCAGGCTGCCCGCGACGCTGGAGAGATCAAAGGTGACATCCAGATATTTATACGCTCCGGCGGCGGCCCAAGTGGCGCTGTCGGCGATATCAAAGTTGCCGACGTCCATGGGCGTGCCGGGAGAGGATCCGGTCCACGACCCGAAAGCATAGCTCATCGAGGTGGTGCTAAAAGAGGTGGTGCTTTCGGTGACAAACCTGAGGGTCAGGTCGGTGATTGAGCTGATGTTGGAGAATGTTTGGGTGGCTCCGAAGTTAGTAAGCTGAACTCCGTTGTTGAACGAGTAGGTGGGGTCGAACGCGGTCAGAGTGTTGGCGGTCAGGAGCTGAGCCCGACCGGAGGTGGCGACGGCAAACATTGCGAGGACGGCGAGCAATGTGGGGCGAAGGCGAGTGCTATGCGGCATAATAGGGTGTATTAGATAGATGTTGGGAATAAATTCGAGCACTTAAGCCCGAAAGCGGATGGGTAAAATTGCCTAGTGAAGGAGAACTTTCGGAGAGTGTTGACGTTAGGGCGTGGCGGTATCTGCAGATGCGGTGGTGATCATCTTGGCCAGCGCACCAGGGAGAAGGGGGGCGTTTTCTCGGCCCAAGATGCCGAGGGCGAGCAGTTGGGCGGGTTGATTTTTGCGACGTTCGCTGACCTCGCGCCATTGGTTGCGCATCCAGTCTAACCACCCTCCTCGATTCGCTTCGCGGGGTAGTAGTGGGGCCTGTCGACTGGGATCCCAGACGGTGAACGCAACCACGAGCTCATCGTTCATCCGTTTGAAAACGTAGCTGTGGAAGGGAATGGACGTTTTCCCCCACGGGATTTCGATGATACCCAGCTCCTCCGCCAACGCGAATCCTGCATAGGGTAAGCAGATTGTGGGATTGTGGGTAAACGGAGCAGCGCGGGCAACTTGTCCTTGTTGCCACTCAATGTAGTTGGCGGTGTAAAGGGTGCGATCGGCACTGCGCCAGTGGCCGGAAACGAAGTGGTCGGGCTGGAGCATCTCGAAGGCCGCATCGGAAAGCGGCTCGGTTCGGTAGGTGGGGTTGTCGACGGGGAAGGTAGCAGTCCAAGCCGACGCGCCGTCGGTGATCGTGGTGGAACCACGGAAATGCCAACGAGCACCGGCTTCGATCACGACCAGGGTGAGAACAAACGTTGCCGCGATCACGGTGGCGGTGGGTTGCCTGCCCAATTTGTCCAGAGGAGGATGGGGCACGTTGGCGATGGGAGTCCGGTCTCCTCTCACGCGGAGCCAACGCCATCCGGCCCAGCTGGTGAGAATCAATGAGAGGGCCAAAGCCGCCCAGCCGGCGACGTCGTGCCAGCGCTCGATCGATCCATCGGTTCTGCCGGCACACCAAGTGAGGAAACCGACCCGAGCCACGTTGCCGATGATCGCGGAGCCGAAGGCAATCCCGACGAGACCAATTTTTCGCCGCCAACCCAATTGCCACCATACTCCGAGGAAGAGGGCCGCAGTGATGCAGGCGTGGAGTGAACGAATCCCGCCGCAAGCCTCATCGATGGCCACCCATCCTCCGGCCATCTGCACGCTCGTGCCGATCGCTAGAGCGGGCGCGCCCAGCAGGTTGCTGCATTCGGCGATCAAGGCCGTAATGCCTTCCCGCAATGGGAGGATGAGCTCGCGCTCGATCACTCCCGGCCAAGGAACCACTCCGATCAGAATCAGCAGCGGCGACCCGATTTCGCGGGTGGTCGACCAGCCCGCCTTGAGCCAAACGACATAGAGACCGATACCGATGAGGGATCCCGTGTAGAGCCAAAGCGCGGCGGGCCAAAGGGGAAACGGAATCAACGTCAGGCGAAGCGGAATAATCAGGGCCACAATCGGTAGAATCACCGCCAGATGGGAGCGGTGAAACCGTGTGCCGATTGCCCCAAGTCGGGGCCGATCTCGCAGGCGTTCCCACCACAGATACCCGATCAAAATCGGGGCGGACCAGCCGTGGCGCAAGTCGGGCGCAAACTCCCACGCATTGGCGAGAGGCACCAATATCAAACCCAGCCAAATCGTCGCCGCGCCCAGCCAAAGCCAGGCATCCGGACGCGAAGGGGAGGTCGTTGGAACGTTCACGAAGCGGTGGGTAAGGTCGTCGCTGAGTTTTAGCGAACGAGCAGTGCCGACCTGTCCAGCAACGCGAGCTCTTCGGGCAGCGGATCGGGAATGCTGTCGCGCAGCGCGACGTAGGTTTTAACCTCTTGAGGCTTGAGTGCTTTGGCGAAAATAAAGGCCAAATAGGGGGCCCGCTCGGGGACCATTCGGTCCTGAGGACTGAGATGATCGATGACTTGGAGCGATTCCTCCGTGCGCTGGGCAACCGCGAGCGCGAAAGCGTAGCCGGTGATGTAGTTTGGGTTGGTCGGGTCAGACTCGAAGAGCGTGAGCATGGTCTGTTTTTCCGGCGACCACGTGGAGCGATTGTTTAGCAGCATCGTGAGTAGCGCCCAGTCGTAGCGGTATCGGGGTTGGGAGACGTCGAGCTGGCGCAGGGTATCGATGAGTTCGAGCATACTCTCGGTGTCTTTGCGTCCCTGGAAAACATTGAAGAGGGTTTGATGGGCCCAAGTTTGAGCGGGGTGGGACTTGGTGATTGCCCAGAGCACGGCGTCAGTGGGCTCCTTCCACCCCCAGGTCACGCTGAGACGATACAACATGGTTAAGTCGCTGAGGCTTACTCCGGCGGACAGCAGAGCTTCGGACCACGTTTCTCGTTGGAGGGTGGCGTTGTTGCGCGAGGCGGCCAGCTGGGTGGCGAATGCCAGACGCACGGTGTCGCGCCGCACCTGGCCCCAGGCATTCTGTTCCAATAGATCGGCCAATTGGTCCCAATTGTTCTGCGCCGCGGCGAGTTCGGCACGGACGGCCTTCACCGCGGAATCGTTTTGGAGGGCATCAGGTTGCGCCTCCAGCCACGTCTGTGCGGCCGGGGCTTGGCCCACCAGAATCATCCAACGCACCAGTTCGGTGGTATCTTCGGGGTTGAGTTGAACGTGAGGCAGGAGCTCCTGGAACACTGCTTCAAATGGCCGGTGCTCGACGTTGAGGGCGAGGTTCGCGCCGTGCAAATGGTCGCTCAGGACGGCGTCCGGATCTCGCTTCAATTCGGTCGCTAAGCGGGTGGCCTCCGTGAAGTCCTGTCGACGCATTGCGTCGACCATAAGTTCGCGCTGAATGAATAAACGATTGGAGGGAGCTTGGGCCAGTTCATCGAGTTCCCGACGAGCGGCTTGGGCGATTTCGCGGGTGGGGTTTTTCAGTCGAAGCACCGCATGCAGCACCTGCAGGTTTTGGTTGTCGGGCTCCAGCTCCCGGATTTGTGCGTAAAGCACGTCGGCGACCGGTTTGTTGTTGGTCACCTGGGCGAAGGAGAGCGCGGCTTTGAGCCCCTCGAGACTGTTCGCTTGGGCGGGACCCATGTTGCGGAGTGCATCTCGCGCGGTATTGAGGTCGTTGAAGCGTAACGCACTGAGAACGAGGGCGGCCTGATCGGCAGCTGAATCGGGCAATGCTTCCGCCAAACTGCGGCGCAGACGGATTACGTCGGGCGATCCTACCTGCTCAAGTAAATCGGCGGCGACGCGGATGGCGTCGGGATTGCCGGGTTTGGCGAGGAGAGCGACATCGAGGGCCAGCTTGGTGCGGTTGAAGTCCTTCTGCTCCAAAAAGTCTTTGGCCTGAGCAAGTGCCCGCTGCTGTTTCCAATCCTTGTAGCGATTGAGGGCGGGCTTGTAGGCAAACCCTGCGCCGACCAATAAGAGGACCACGACCCCGATAGTGATTCGACGAATCAGCACGGTTTTCCGATCCAGTCCCCGATCCATCATTATTTGCATCGGACCTTAGTGCGTCGGAATTTCCTCAAAAGTGCCACATTTCTAAATTGGGGTTTAATCCTCAGCCTGAATGGGCCTATAGGGAAACTTGGTCGCTGAGTTGTGCGGTTGACGATGGGGCGGTCGCCCCGCTCCGTGGTGGGATCTGTCCATGAAAGTTGTCATTGCCGAAAAACCCTCCGTTGCTCGCGATATCGCGAAACACCTCGGGGCGACTGCGCGCGGGGCCGGCTTTTTGGAGGGCAATGGGTGGACGGTGACGTGGGCGTTTGGTCACCTCATCGAGCTGCAGGAACCCGAGGACTACACGCCAGAGTGGAAGCCGTGGCGGCTCTCGCAGCTGCCGATCATCCCGGAGGCGTTTAAATTAAGACCCCGGGCAGATGGGTCGGCCGCAGAGCAGTTGGCAACGATCAAGCGGTTGTTTGAAGCGGCCGAAGAGATCATTTGCGCCACGGACGCGGGGCGGGAGGGGGAGCTGATTTTTCGCTACATTCTGACGTGGTCGGGGTGCGAGGCGAAGCCGGCCAAACGGCTGTGGATCAGCTCGCTGACCGACGATGCGATCGCGAAGGGATTTGCGAATCTCAAGCCGGCATCATCCTACGACTCACTCTATCACGCTGCGCGATGCCGGAGTGAGGCGGACTGGATTGTGGGGCTCAACGCGACCCGGTTTTTCACGGTGGAATTTGGACGTCGTCAACTCCTGCTGAGTCTCGGCCGGGTGCAGACGCCGATTCTGGCGATGATCGTCAACCGCGACCTGGAGGTGGAGCATTTCGTGCCCGAGGAGTTTTGGGAGCTGCATACGGTCTGCCGGGGCGCGACCTTTAAACATACGGGAGGCAAGTTCAGCAAAGAGGACGAGGTTAAGGCGTTACTGGAGCGTGTGACCGGTCAGGAATTGGTCGTCACGGCGGTAGCGAAGAAGAAGGCGTTGGCGCATCCCCCGCTCCTCTACGATCTCACCAGTTTGCAGCGCGACATGAACAAGCGCCACGGTTTCACGGCCGATCAAACGCTTAAGCTCGCGCAGAGTCTCTATGAGAGCAAGCACCTCACTTATCCGCGCACCGACAGTTGTTACCTGACGGCAGATTTGCAGCCGACGATCGCACCGTTGTTGGAGAAGTTGCGGACCGTGAAGCCGTCCGAAATCGAGGCGCTGGATCTGACCAATCTCAAGTTCAGCAAGCGCATCATCGACGACAAAAAGGTGGCGGACCACCACGCCATCATTCCCACCACGATGCTGGGCGACCGGTTATCGGGGGACGAAGCGAAGCTCTACGATGCGGTGGTCACGCGGCTGATTGCGGTATTTTATCCCTCCGCCGAACGTGCGGTCACGACAGTCGATGCGGTCGCGGCCGAGGAACCGTTTCGAGCGCGGGGCACCGTGATTGTGGATCTGGGTTGGGAGGCGCTGTATGCCAATGAACCGGTGATCGAGGAGGATCCGCCCCCGGGTAAGAAATCCGCGAAGAAAGCGACTGATGCCGATGGCGACGAGGCGGCCGACGACGACGATGGAAAACAAACGTTGCCCGATTTTGCTGAAGGGGAGCGTAATCCCCATGAGCCCAAGCTCAGCTCGGGCAAAACCTCAGCGCCGAAGCGATTCAATGAAGCCAGTTTACTCCAATTGATGGAAACGGCGGGCAAGATTGTGACCGATGAAACGCTGAAGGAGGCGCTCAAAGAAAAGGGCGTGGGCACACCGGCGACGCGGGCCTCGATCATCGAAGTGTTGATCACTCGCCAATACGTCGAACGCCGTCGGAAGACCCTCATCAGCACGGATTCCGGACGGGCCTTGATCGGTCTGGTGCAGGACGAACGACTCAAGTCACCCGAACTCACCGGTGATTGGGAATTTAGGCTCAAACAAATGGAGCGCGGTGACTATGAACCGGCCAAGTTCATGGCTGAAGTGGCGGCCTACACCCGGGAGATCTTGCAGAACAAGTCCGAGAGCACGATCGACCTGAGCAACCTCGGACCGTGTCCGATCTGCCACGCTCCCGTGATGCGAGGGCGGGCGGCCTACGGCTGTTCGCACTGGAAGAGTGGGTGTAAGTTTGTGCTGCCCGGCGAATACTGGGGCTTGACGATTACGCCGGTGCTCGCTCGTGAAATTTTGATACATAAACGCAGCCTCACGCCCCATGGGATAGTGGTGAAAGGGGAGTCGAAGTTTGCGCACCTGTTGTTCGACAAAAAAGGGCGGCTGACGTTCGAGGAGGCGGAGGTCGAGAAGAAGGTCTCCGGGGCGGAATCGATCGGGTCGTGTCCGGTTTGTGCAGGCGACGTGGTGGTCGGCAAAAAGGCCTACGGTTGTTCCAATTGGCGCAACGGCTGCAGCTTTGTGGTCTGGAAGACGATCGCGCAAAAGGAGATCACCCTCGACATCGCGCAGGCGCTATTGACCGAACAAGTCACGCCCAGTTTGTCCGGCTTCGTATCCAAAGCGGGCAAACCGTTTGAAGCGAAATTGAAGGTGGTGGGTGGCGAGGTGAAATTCGACTTCGGCGGGTAGCTCGCAACCAAGATATTCCAGTTGTGCACGACTTTCCTATGAATGGCGCGCATAGGTTCAACTAGGCCCAAATGGGGCTGTTAGGTGCAGCGTTTATCACTGCGATGGCAGCGTTCGTCACTGATGGAGTGCATAAGCGTCTAAATTGCAGGAACTTTTAAACGCAACTTTGGGCATACCCCGACACGCCCTTTGTCCGTCTTACTGCCGTTGTGGCGAGGCGTTCACCCCACGTCGTTTCATCCTCCAGCCTTCAATTATGAAAAAACTAGTCCTAATCCTCGCGGTCGGTCTGATCGCCTCGTCGCTCCTTCGAGCTGCCGATACGGTGGAGTTGCTTCCGGGCAAAATCACCGGCACGATCTCCCTCTCCTCAGAAGTCATCAAGAACGGCACCGTTTACGCCAATGCCACTGACGGTTCGAGCTCAGCTCAGGCGTCTTTCACTGGCTCTACCTACTCGCTGGTGGTCCCGGCCGGGAAAACATGGCGTTTGTATTTTTACGTCTACTTCGAGGTGCCGACCGGCAGCAGCGGTTACAATTACTGTTATGTGAATCTGCCTGACCAGGTTTCGGTCGCCGCGGACCAAACCGTGACCAACGACCTCCCCATCGCTTCGGCCCGAATTGTGGCCGACGTGCAAGTGGCCAACGGGTCGCTCGATAGAATCACGGAATTGCGCGCCAGTGGCAGCTCGAGCACGATCAGCAACTTTTCCTTCAACTACTACTCGCAAAACGTTGATTACATCGTGTCGTTGCCTTTCGCCAACGTGTCGGTTTACGGCAGTGCGACGGTGACGAGTGATGCGGGTGATACGTCGGCCCAGTCGCTGACATCCCAGACGGTCAATGTATCAGCGGCCGGGGCGACCGCGACGTGGAACCTCGATGCCGCATTCGCCTCGGGTGCCATCGTCGGTGATATAGCCATGCAGGGAGCCGTTTCTTCCAACAGCTCCACGATTTATCTCTACAACGCGACCAATACCCAAGTCGGAACGCAAAGTGTGCAGGGGACGGGTTCGTATGAATTCACCAATCTGATTCCGGGCCGGTATCGTTATTACGGATACCACTATTTCGATCGGGCTCAACTCTACATGTATGGTTACGCTGATGCGGTGGCCGGTAGCATCACCGAGGTCGACTACACCGATAACGTCGGTTTGGCGCAGGCCGAGATCAACCCCACGGGCTTCCTCACCAAGGAAGCCGTTTCCAGTGGCAATGTTTATGGCCAGTGGACGCAGCCCAACCCCAATCCCGACAATCTGTCTCGCACCGCTTATGCCAACTTTGATGCGACGGCGCGTAATTTCTCGGGCGCGGTGACGCCAGGTGAATGGAAGTTCAATCAAATGAATTTAAACGGCTACGATCGCACGACCCCGGGGGTGTATATCAACTATGCCTTGGGCATCTACGATTATCAACCGACCGCGGTCAGCTTCTCAGGAGGTGAAACACAAACTGTGGCGACTTTTGACTTCGATACGACGCAGACCGAGCTCACTTTCGACGTGATCGAGTCTGCCGGTGCGACCAGCGAAACCCTGATCACCAGCGCTCAAGTCAGCGGCTATTTCGTCAGCTATGAAAACGGATCTCCGCAACAGCAATTGAGCTTCAGCAGCTCGACCTCGACCAACACCCCGCAACCCCGCCAACGTGTGCGGGTCGTCGGTATCCCTGGGACTTACAACGTGCAAACCTACGGCTACGTCGACGGTTCGCGCGTCAGCTTTGGCAACTTCACGCTCGAATTGCGTGAGCCATTGCCTACCCCGGTTGGCACGAATGTCGCGGTCACCGCCGGCACCGGAGTTGAACTGGTTTTCGATAACGTCACCACCGGTGGAGTTTCGACGGCTTCGCAACTTCCCGTCGGTCCGGCTCTACCCGCAGGTTACACCACCATCATCAACAACGATGTGACCGCTTACTACAGCATCAGCACCACGGCCACCTTTGACGGCTATATCGATGTCACCATCGATTACGTGGAAGGCGCTGTCGCTCCCGAGGTCGAGGCCGACCTCAAACTCTTCTACTTCGACGATGCCACTCAAACCTGGATCGACATCACGATCGAGGTCGACGAGGTGAACAACACCATCACGGGCACTGCGCCGGAGCTCGCGCTCTTCGCCATTGGGATCACCAACGGTCCGCTGCTCAGCACCGTTACGGTGCCGGATGTAGTTGAAGCGGGCACTGAGGTGGTCATTTCCGCTTCGTTTGACGACGCCGACCAAGGTGAAACCCACACGGTCACGATCGAGTGGGGCGATGGCACCGTATCCGAAGGTTCGGTCGATGAAGCCACCGGCGAAATCACGGCGTCTCACACTTACGAGACAGGCGGCACGTTTACCGGCACGATGACCTTGGTTGACGTCACCGGTAACAGCATCTCCCAGGAGTTCACCATTTTGGTCGAAGGCGGCGACTCCGTCGCTCCGGAAATCACCGTGGTCGCCAACGCCACTGCCGAGGCCACTGGCCCGGATGGCGCCGTGGTAGAATTCGACTTGACCGCCACCGACGACGTCGACGGCGACGTCACGGTGGAGACCTCCGTCGCTTCCGGTTCGGTGTTCCCGATCGGCACGACCACGGTCACGGCGACTGCCACCGATGCTGCCGGAAACGTCGCGACGACGACCTTCGACGTCACCGTAGAAGACACCACCGCCCCAATCATCGATGCGCCGGAAAGCCTCACGCTCGAGGCCACCAGCGCCGAAGGGGCGACCGCGGTGTTTGCCGCGTCTGCAGTGGATGTGGTGACAGATAGCTTGACGGTCGAATCCAGTGTCGAGTCCGGCACCGTGTTCCCGATTGGCACCACGACCGTCACGCTCACCACCGTTGATGTGGCGGGCAATGCGGCCACGGCCGAGTTCGATGTGACGGTGGTCGACACCACCGCACCAGAAATCAGCGCCCCGTTGGATCTGGTGCTCGAAGCCGAAAGCGCCGACGGCGCCGTCGCTACCTTCGAGGCCACCAGCACGGATGGCATCAGTGGGGATGTTACCGTCGAATCGAGCGTCGCCTCTGGCAGCACGTTTGCCCTCGGCACCACCAGCGTTACCCTCACCGCAACGGATGCCGCGGGCAATGTCTCCACCAGTAGCTTCACCGTTACGGTGCAGGACACCACTGCACCAGAGCTCTCCGTTCCGGGTGATTTGGTCATCGAGGCGACCAGTGCCGCGGGCGCCGAAGGCACCTTTGCCGCCAGCGCAACCGACGGTGTGAGCGGTGACCTTGTGGTCGAATCCAGCGTCGCGTCCGGTAGCACCTTCCCGATCGGCACAACCGTGGTGGAAGTGAGCACCAGTGACGCGGCAGGCAATGCGGTCTCAGGTAGTTTCACGGTCACGGTGCAAGACACCACGGCTCCGGAGATCGTCAGCCTGGCTCCCTCCGTTGGGTCGCTTTGGCCGGCTAATCATAAGATGGTCGACGTGTCCATCGCCGCAGTCACCAACGACGTGGCCGGCGATGTCACGGTTCGAGTCGTGGCAGTCAGCAGCAACGAGCCCGATAATGGCGAAGCCGATGGCAACACCATTGACGATGCCGTGATCACTGGCGACCTGTCGGTCAGCTTGCGGGCGGAACGTTCCGGCAAAGGCACGGGTCGTATCTACACGATCACGGTCGAAGCCACCGACTCCAACGGCAACGTAAGCACGAGCTTCGTCGAGGTCGTGGTGCCAAAGAGCCAAGGCTCGAAGTCCGACAAATCGGACAAATCCGCCAAAGACGAGGACGACAAAAAGTCGGACAAGTCGGCGAAGGCCAAGTCCGAGAAATCGGCTAAGGATGATAGAAAATCTGACGACAAAAAATCAGATAAGAAGTCTTCGGATAAGTCGTCCGATAAGTCCGATAAGTCCGCCAAGGCCAACAAGCCCAAAAGCAAAAAAGGGTAGTCAGGCCGCTTCAACGCCACCCCAGTCCTTTCCTCCGAGCCCGCCCTAACCGGCGGGCTCTTTTTGTCCTCCCGCGTCCCTCACGCCGACACCAGAGCTCCCGTCGGCGGGTTACAATTCAGGGCGGGATGCGACATTGATTTCGAACGTCGTAAAGATCACGTTTTAGCCATGGGCCAGCGCTACCAAGAAATTCCCGCCAAGCAGATTGAGTTCATTCGCGACCAGAAAATATTTTTCGTGGGCACTGCGGGAGGCGACGACACCCGGGTCAATGTTTCACCGAAAGGTTTGGATTCATTTCGCGTGCTCAGCCCCACCCGGGTGATCTGGCTTAACACGACCGGCAGTGGCAACGAGACGGCGGCGCACCTGTTGGAAAACTCGCGCATGACGATTATGTTTTGCGCGTTCGTCGGGGCTCCATTGATTCTGCGACTCTACGGCAGCGCCACCGCCGTTCATCCCCGGGACGCTGCGTGGTCGGAACTGTATGGGCAATTCGAGCCGATCCCCGGTGCGCGCCAGATTTTCGATATGACGGTCGATCTGGTGCAGACCTCCTGCGGCATGGCCGTGCCCAATCTCGTGTATCAGGAAGATCGCACGTTGCTCAATGATTGGGCGGAAAAGAAAGGGCCGGAAGGCGTTCGCGATTATTGGACCGAGAAAAATCAGGTGAGTCTCGACGGCAAACCGACTCGCATTCTTGGGGCGACGGACGCGTCGTAAACCCGCGCAAATTGCCGCCCCGATTTTCGCATTTAGGAGGCCGTCAAGTGGGCTCAGAGTTTCTCCTGCGCGATCGCCGGTTCCTGCAGCAGTTGATCTAGGAATCCCGCGGGCAGCTCGTGGCCTTGGGTGAAGGGCCAGGTTTCCGGGGCCGAATTGTAGGGTCGGAGAAATTCGAGGGCTTGGCGGAGATTGGCTCCGTTGGGGGCGGTGTAGTTCCACAGGTCCAGCCCAAGGTTGGCGGCCAGACGCGCCACACTGGCATGAGCCTCCAGATTGAATTGACTGTAGCTGAGCCCATCGGCGCGAGTGATCTCCTGTGGCTGGCGTCCGTCGGGTTCGATCTCGCGAGCGATACGGAGCTTTTCGGATTCGCAGAGTTCTCGAGCTAGATCCTCGTGACCGAGATAAAGCGCGATGGGGACGGCTTGGGCGATATACCACGTGCCGTGATTGTTGGTGTTAGCGCGTTCGGCCGTTCCGGCCTCGCTAGTCGTGAGCCACTGCAAGTAGGTGGAAAACCACGACTGGACGGCTGCGGTTTCGGTCGCCGATAGGGCCGGGGAATCCTCAAGCAATCGCAGCCCGTCGATGACTTGCGCCAGACAACGCGCGTCGAGCACCCCAAACTCGGTGCCACGGTTGCCGTGGTGTCCCAAGCGAATCTGCGCGTATTCGACATGTGGATTCATGCGGGTGGTCGGGGTGATGAACCACGCTCTTAGCCAATCGCCTGCGCGTTTCGCCACGGCGGGATTTTGATTTACGGTCCAGGCCGCGGCAAGGGATTCAACGGTGGCGCAAAACTGCCACAGCCGGGCGTGATCACCTTGGGCGACTTGGGCCCGGTTATGCTGACCATCTCGGCGCACGAACGGCAGTCCGTCGGGCGTATCGGGGTTGGGCCAGTAGTAGCGGGCGTAACTCACATAGTCGTGGGAGTCGCCGGTCGGCGAAGGACCGGGCTTGTCGACGACGGTGGCGATCGGTCGTGCCAAGGCGGACCTTTCCTCGACGGCCAGTTGCGCGATTTCCTCCGCAGTGAGGCCATAAGGAGTTGCTGCAGCTGTAACCGCGTGTCCGCCGAACAACGCGGCAAGTAGGAGACGAGCATGAGCGCGGCGCATTTTAAGGATCCACGAGGGGAGGGCGAGTGCCAGCGGGTTGGGGGTCAAGTGACTCATCGGTAGGAGATAGTGCCAAAATTCCTAAAATTGTGATCTTCTAACAGAAGGTAGGGAAGAGAACGAAGTGGTTGGAAAACATTCATTTGTGCATTTCTTTCTTCCCGTTGTTTCCTTCGGTAGAGTCAAAGTGGTTCGGGCTGTTGGTGTAATCCTGTTCTGATTAGAGATCGCGCGCTGGATCGCCACGTAATTTTCCGCTGATGGTGGGGAGCGCAGAGCCCTTCAGTTGCTCATAACTCTCTCTTGCTTCGGGAACAAGGTAGGCGTAGAGGTCGTTTCTGCTTTTAGTTCCATTAACTCCCAAAATCGTTCCTATCCTATGAAAAAACTCCTCTCCCTCGTTGCCGCTCTGGCTTTTTCCGCCGGGCTTTATGCTGCCGATGACGCCGCCAAAGAAATCACCCTCAAAGGCACCGGCACCTGCGCCAAGTGTGACTTGGGCACCGCTGAAAAATGCACCAATGTCATGATCGTCACCAACAAGAAGAATGGCAAAGTGCGCAACGTCATGTTCGCCAATAATCTCGAACATGGTAAATACTTCTGCAAAGGCCCGACCGAAGGTTTGGTGGCCAAAGGAACCATGTCCAAGGTTGACGGGAAGAACGTCTTCACCGCCACGTCGGTGGAAAAAGAAGGCTGAGCGCGCTTCGCCTTTCCTAAAGAAATAATTCTCAGAAGAGCCTCCATTTCGGAGGCTCTTTTTTTGTGCGATAATAGCGGATACCTCAGCGAGTTTCGCGGGCGAGCGGTGAGGGTATTTTGTGCGCTGGCGATGGATCCGAATCGCGCGCAGGCACTGTTTCGTCGTCGTTAAGTTTGGCCGCCTATTTGCGGCCGAAGTGTCGGTCGACGAAGTTCAGATACTGCTGCCAATCGTAGTCGGTCACATCGTGTTTGCCGGTGCGGTAGTGGTAGCCGATGTAATCACCCACGGGTTGATTGGTCTCGGGCCGGGTTTCAACGCCGAGGCCGCCTTTTCCAAACAACGCGTAGACGGGTTCGGCGTGTTTGCCGGAGAGGAATTCGCCGGTGGGGTCGGACCATTGATCGCCCTCGGCGCTGGCGATGTAGACGGGGCGCGGTGCGATGAGCGCAATGAGTTGGTGCTGATCCACGGGGAGCGCGTCCTCGCGTTCGTTGTAGTCCTGGTGCCGATCATTGAACCAATGGGGAAAGCTCGTGTTGATACGTTGCACGGTTTCACCGAATCGCCGCCGGGCCAGCGCCGCGCCGCCGCAGCCGGATTCGTTGGAGATCACCACGGCGAAACGCTCATCACTGGCCCCGGCCCAGAGCGCTGCTTTGCCCAAACGCGAGTGGCCCATTACGGCGACCTTGCGGGCGTCGATGGCGTTGTCCGTAGCGAAGTAGTCCATCGCCCGACTTAGTCCCCAGGCCCACGCGGCAATGG
>CAXBOL010000036.1:0-14164 GCA_963977295.1 uncultured Opitutaceae bacterium | reverse complement strand
GGGGTCCACCCCCACGCGCCAGGCTCGGGCGTTTTCGGGCAGCCCGGCATTTCGGGCCATCCAGGTCTTTCCGCCGTCTTCCGTGGTCCAAACGCCTCGGGCCCAACTCGCGACCGCCATGCGCTTCACTTTGGTCGGATCAAAGGTCACGTTGTAAAAAGCTTTACCCGCTGGCACCCCCGTGAACTGCATCCAGGTCACGCCCCCGTCGCGCGAAACCCACACGCCGTCGGACTCCGTGGCGGCGAGCCAAAATTTCGGGTCGTGTGGCGATTGCTGCACATCGTTGACGGTCGTCTCGGTCGGCAGGACTTGCCGCCATTGATGTCCCGAATTTTCGGTCAGAAACACGCCTTTCTCGCAACCCGCCAAGACACGTCCGGCTTTGGTGCGGTCCACTGCAATGGTCTGCGTGTATTTCCCACGCTCCGGCAGGCCCCGCTCGCGGCGCTCCCAGGTCTCGCCCCGGTTGGTGGAAACTGCCACCCCGTCCGGCAACGCAAAATACACCGTGTCGGGGGCATGAGGATCAACTTCGACGTCGCGCCCTTCCGTCATGTCCCAACTGTTGGTCATGCGCCAAGTTTCACCCCCATCGAGACTGCGCCAGATGCCGTTCAGGGTCGTGGTGTAGATCACTTTGCGATCACGCGGGTCGAATGCGACAGCGGAAATCGAGGTATCATTGTATCCAAAGTGTCGCCATTCGGAGGTTTTGGCGTCGCGTTGAAACAGTCCGTTGGTCGTTTCGATCTTGGAACCGATCACGTAATTACGATTCACGTTGGCGCAGATAAAAAAGTCGTAGGCCGGACTGGCCGCGCTCAGTTCCGCAGCCGCCGCGAGGAGGGCCGGAAGGAGGAAAGTGCGGCGCCAAAAGCGAGGAGCCGAGGATAAGAGTTTACGAACAGGGAGTAAGCGCATTGGAGTATTGGAAATGAAATTACGACTTGTTGGAGCCGCTTTGATTTTGGGAGTTTCGGGATTTACCGTCGGTTTTGCGGCATCCCCGGAAGCGAGACTGCAGGAGTTGAAAATTGAGTTGCCGCCCGCCGCTTCGCCGGTGGCCAACTACGTGCCGGTGGTGCGTTCGGGGTCGTTGCTGTTCCTCGCCGGGCACATCCCGCGGGACAAGACCGGCAAGGTGATGACTGGAAAAGTCGGCTCGGCCGTGACGATCGCCCAAGCTCAGACGGCCGCGCGGCAAACGGGTTTGGCGTTGCTCGCCACGTTGAAGCAGGAACTCGGTTCGCTCGACCGGGTGAAGCGCATCGTGCGCGTGGAGGGATTCGTCAACTGCCCGACTGAATTCACCCAGCAATCGTCGGTCATCAACGGCTGTTCTGATCTGCTCATCGAGGTGTTCGGTGACGCCGGTCGACACGCCCGCATGGCCATCGGTGCCGGATCGCTGCCCCTCGACTGCACTGTCGAGGTCGCGATGATCGTGGAAGTTGAGTAAACGCGCAGCGATCACAGTATTAGACGGCGGCAAGTTCGGTTTTAACGGCAGCCGCAAGCTGGTCCATCTCGTCGGCCGAATTGAATAAGTGACACGACACGCGCACGGCATCGAGTCCCTGCTCCGAGACCGGACGGCAGCGCATGTGGTGCTTTCCCCAAAGCGCGCCGAAAAGCTCTCGATAGCCGAGCCGAGGACTGCGCATCGTCAACATAGCCGAACCGAGGGCCGGGTCGGACGGACTGAGGATCTCCAGATCGGGCACTTCCGCTAATCCCGCACGAAGGCGAGCCACGAGTTCACGGCCGTGCGCCGCTACGCGTTCTTGGCCCAAGGCCTCGTGCCAACGCATCGCTTCCACCACCCCTTCGATTCGAGCGATGTCGCGGGTGCCGTATTCGTAACGGCCTGCTGTCGGAGTAAATTCAAGCGGACCCGGCAAACTTTCCAACTCCGCCGTGTAGGCTCCAGCCAAGGGCGGAACCACGAGGTCCTGACGGAATTTTTTCACCAAAAGTAGTCCGGTTTCACGGGGTGCGCCCAGCCACTTATGCCCACTCGTCGCATAGGAATCGCATCCCATCGCGGCAAAATTGATGGGCAACATTCCGGTGGTCTGTGCTCCATCGACGTGAAACCAGATCCCTCGCTCCCGGCAAATCGCCGCGATGCGTTCCACCGGCATTCTGATTCCAGTCGGCGCGGTCACGTGAGAAACCTGCACGACTTTGGTGCGAGCCGTGATCAGTGCTTCGAGGCGCGTCACGTTGCCCTCGGCCGAATCGGGGTCCGGCTCAAACAACCGCACCGCAATGCCTTTTTGTTGGGCTTGCAGCAGCCAAGGGAACGAGCCCCCTGGGTGAGCATGAGACTCGAAGATCACCTCATCACCGCGGTCCAGACTGAGCCCTCCCGCTATGATCCCATTTCCTTCCGTGGTGTTGCGCACGTAGGACACTTCATCGACCGCGCAGCCCATGAACTCCGCCGTCTTTTCCCGCGCGGCCTCCAAACGACCATGTCCGGTTTCAACAATGCTCTCCATCTGTGCCGCCATGCGTTCGGTGTAAACACGCACCGCGGTGGGACACGGACCCAGTCCTCCCGTATTGAAGTAGTGGAGACTCGGCTTAAACTCATAGGCTTGTCGCGCGGCGGCCCAAAACCTGTGCGGCGCTTTGGCATCCCAAACTGGTAAAGAAATGCCCTCGGCTGCGGCCCTAGTTGCCGGGGCTGCCGCAGCCGCCGATACCCGGCCAAGGCCTAAACCGGCTAGTCCGACCCCGCAGCGCTTCAAAAACGTTTTTCGATTAAAGGTCATAGGCGATCAAAGTGCAATGCATGGCTCAACTCAACGGTTTCTCCCGCCGGAATGGTCCATGACTTTTCCCGATGCGGTGGAAAGGCAACCATCGGATCCAACGGCCTCACAAACCAAGGCAAGGGTCCCGTCAGAGATTCGAATCGCACTCGGGTTCGCCGCAACGACCCATCGTGTTGTGTCGCCCACTCCACCCAATTGCCCGAAGCCCCATGCACCGCCTCAATCTTGGTCTCGCCGGCTTCATTGCGAAATCCGATCGTAGGATCACCGTGTTGATCGAGCAGCCCACGAGCACCGCGAAACTGCAGACCCGTATAGTGAGAACCGACCAATCCCCCTAGGCTATGGTAATTGTGGCAGGTGAGGTCTCGCGCACTGGGATTACGCAAACGGCTAGTCCATCGCAGCGTCCAACCCGAGTCTCTCAATTTTGTGGCTAGAGTTCTCGTCTCGGCGAGGAGCACACGATTGTCGTGCCGTGGATCAATCCATTCCAAGGTCTCTTCCAACCGGTCCGGCGTTTTGATCGTCCACTCCACATGCCGCTGACGACCGTGGTCATCACGCCATTGATAACTGTCCTCCGCCCGATGCGAAGGCCCGCCCCAGAAGTTCACCCCGTCCACCGAGGCTAACGTCATGCTCAGCGCGTGATGCCACGGATGATCATTGGGTCTAAAATTGGTCAACATGTCACCATCTATCGAATACATCGGATGGACATAGGGACGCGGCGCCTCGTTGGCGGGGACCTTTGAAGTCGTGGTGTAGCGCCAGAGCTCACCACCACCCAAACGACCAACGGCGAGCACCCCGGCGGAGACTTCCTTGAGTTCCAATTGATCACTCATGACGAGAGGGCTCCGATTTCCCACACACCTCCAGG
Source organism: uncultured Opitutaceae bacterium (assembly GCA_963977295.1). Classification (GTDB taxonomy): domain Bacteria; phylum Verrucomicrobiota; class Verrucomicrobiia; order Opitutales; family Opitutaceae; genus Actomonas. The sequence continues at coordinate 10,492 of CAXBOL010000036.1, read as the reverse complement.
CGAATGATGAATCGTTCCATCCGGCAGCACGATTTCCGTGGGAGTCTTCTCCGGTGACTTCACCTGCAGCGCGAACGCTCCACCGGTCTGCTGCCAGGACACTTCGATCATGCCACGCGGCGTGCACACTGAACCCCGCGCCCAGTCTAACCCGCAGGCTCGAGGTTTAATGCGCACTGCGCCGAATCCCGGTGCAGTGGCACTGACACCCAAAATCTTGGAGTGGAACTCCAGCACGGGATGCGCACTCCACGCGTGGCAGAGCGAACGCCAGTAGCTATTTTCCTCCACAAACGTATCCAGCCCCAACGCGATCGACTCGTGCCAGGGTCCGAGAAACTCCGGCATTTGATCGTAAATTCCCATCCGGTCCATCGCGGCCCAAGAGGTGTGCCAAGCGAAGAAGGAACCGGGAGCCAATTTTTTGTCCCGCGGGAAACGGGCCAACAGCCGCTGCAGCGTGTGCTCGTCTCCGGCGCCGCAACGCACCGCCCAGCCGTTGCCGTATTCACTAACTTCGGGTCCACCGGGACGATCGAAATACAGTCCTTCGGCCTCAGACCAGAACAACCGATGCAGGGTGCGCCGGGCCACCTCCGCCTCCGCCGTGAGTTGTTCCGCTTCCGCCTCAAGACCCAACCATCCACACATCTCGGCGAGTTCCGCGAGGCCTTGGATCCATTGCGCCGAGATAATGCATGTCGGCCCATCCGCCGCCCCCGGCACCACTCCACGAGGCCACCACGGACACCAATCGGTAATATTCCAATAGGGCAACTTGGCCGGTAAGCCTGAATCATCAATGTGACGCCGAAACCAATCCAACACCCCCCGCATGCCGGGCATGAGATCCCGCACCGTATCCAGATCACCACTGCACAGACCAAAGTCCCGCACCGAGGTGATCCAGTGCAGCGACCACGACGGAATCACTTGCAGCAAACGAGACGGAAAGCGGCTTTGCGTAAGTCCTTCCGGACCGCGCGACCAATCAAATTGATACAAGGCCTGCCGACTCAACCGCATGTCCCCCGTGGTCAACATGCCGAGGTGCGATGTGATCATGGTGTCGCCGGCATACTGCATCTGCTCGTAGTGGGGACAGTCCTCAAAGGTTTCGTGGGAACACAGTCGCATGGTGCGCACGCCGGCTTCCCAAATTTTTTCGAGTCGCGGATCGGCACACTCGAACTGCGCCTTAACCGCGTAGGGATACGCGGTGAACCGATACCCGAGCGCGTTGATCGTCATCGGCTCATCACCTGTCTCGATCCGAAGACCCACATATCGAAATGCACGCCAATGCAGCGGCTCGAAATCCATTTCACCTCCGGCCGGTTCCCATCGGTCTGACCATCCCGTGATCAAGCCGCGTCGGTCAAATGTCCAACCCGTGCCTTCGTCAGCAAAATGCGAGGCCAAGTTGGCCAAAGACTGCTGTTCGCCCAACAACGTCGCCCCTGGCGTATCCCAAGGCAAACGGAGTGCCTCCGCATAGGTGAAGCGCACCTCCGCTCCGCGCCCCCCACTCCCTTGCACCACCGGATAGCCGGATGTGATGACGCCACCGTCCAACACCAGATCAACCACGGCGTGAGCCGGAATCGTCACCGCGCCTTGTCCTCGTGCAATCAAGTCGATCCATTCAGCTCCAGGAGTCGCACCTCCCGGTTCGAACCCGTCATTAAAGGGCTGCCGTTCCCCTTCCTCCAACGGCGGAATCATCCGGGGCACCAAACCGTAAGGGCTGGTCGGATCACGACGCTCTTCTCTGCGTTCCGCTTTAAATAGCACCTTGGCCTCCCGCCAATTCGCATCATCGAATTCCGGCTGCAGCCATTGTTTAAAATTCGGCTCATCCACCCGGTGTTCGAAATACCCGTGATACCCCTCAAATCGAGTATGGTCGTTTTGCCAGCGATGAGCGCGATCCACCGCCACCCGCCATCCCGGCTTACCCGTATCCAGTATTTCCCTACCGCCTGCCTCACCCACAGCTCCCTCCAACAGAAACCCACCCGCATAGGTCATAATCGAGCATGGCGCTCCCAAATCGGTGGGACGGTGCGCGACCCGGGACATATCCCACACCAGCGCCGCCAACACATTCCGACCCGACCGCAGCCATGGGCTTAGATCAATCGAGTCATAGAAATGATGATGAATGTCGCCCTTGGCGGGTCCGCGCCCCACCCGGTGGCCGTTGCAATAAAGGATGTAGCGGCTGTCCGCGCTCACGTGGATCCACACGGGGCCGGGGCCTGCCGTATCCATCGCCCAAACACGACGAAAGCGCCGCACCTGATAATGGGAGGGGGAGGCCTGATCAGGATCTGGCACGGCATGAGTGCCCTCGGACGACCAGATCCATGAAGATCGATTGAGGAACGGACGCACAGAAGCGGGGGCAGCAGGTTCAGCCATGGGAATAATGTAAGCGGTAGGACAGGAATACCTCTTAATGGATCCCGTTGAGGTCAGGAATCTGGCGCGAACAGGACCAAAATTGAGGCCTCCCAAAGGTGATAAGGCATGAATTAAGTGCAATACTTTCATGTTATTTCATTAATTTTCAGACAACAGCAAACGCCTTGAATTAGTTTCCTTAATCGAAAATTATAACGTTAAATTACGCTGATTTTTGACCGCTTAAATTTTTGTAATCATGACGATTTTGAGAAAATTTATGACGCATTTTAGACCGGATAATAATTACATATTTATCATGATTAAATTAGTTTATGTAATTTGTTCTTCAGTTTTTGTGACTCAGATTGAGTCAAATCGAACGACATAGTTCCGACGTCTTCCGCGTCGAAACCGGCGAGACTATTTTTGATCATTTTTTATCCATATTTTGGATACCTTTTTAATCAGTTTTTCTAATAACTAGATAGCCTTGATGATAAAGCATGGTAATGGCCTGCTGCTTCCAAATCTGTCTCCACATCCCAATTTTTTTCGGTTTCTAGTTATTTTATTTGTTTTCTTTCAACTTCTTATGAAATCTTAGCCTCAACCGGAATCACTCCAAAAATCAAAGGGCAAGCTCACCAAATCATAGACTTTCAAGGCCCAAATCGTCCATTTGATCAAACTTGACGCCATCATGCCGATTTTCATGATGTTTGAATTGAAATTTCACCCGTAGCTTTCTATGCTGCTTTCAGAAATCGCTAAACACGCGTCGGTTTCCCCTTCCACCGTTTCTCGGGCTATAAATCAGCCTGAAATCGTGGCATCCGAAAGCCTTGCTCGCATCCGAGCTGTCATGGAAGAGCACGCTTATGTGCCCCCCCCCGCCAGCCGTCGCCGGGGCCCGAAGTCTCGCATGTCACAACTTCGCCGACTCGGAGTTTGGTTCGTCGGAGCCAAGGCCAACAACCCCAGCTTGAATTGGTTTCAGGATCGCATGGCCGACGTGCAGGGTCCCAATCCCCGGCAGCGCATTGAGCTGTTCATGCTGTTTTCCAACTCGCCTGACGAACTTCCCCGAGCCTTGGAAGAAGAACGCTTGGACGGCGTCATCATTCAAGGCATGGAACCTTCTCCGACAATCCTCGCGAAGCTCAAAAAGATTCCGTGCGTCTGGTTCATGACTCGAAGGTCGGACAATTTCCCGGGCGACTACGTCGAACCCAACAATGAGGAAAACGGACGTCTTGCCGCCCGTTACTTGTCCAGACAGGGCCACAAGTCCGTGGTGGTGCTCACCACCGAACCCGGTTACAGCGCGAATCACCACCGCGTCGAAGCCTTCGTCGCGGAGGCCGCCGCCTTGCATCTCGAAGCCCATCGCTTGCTCGGCGCCGATGTGCCCGGGGTGAGTTATCTCGAGGTCTCCCCCCTCAACAACGAAATCGCCCAACTGGTGCAACGACTGTTCGCGCTGAGTCCGCGCCCCACGGGGATCTACATCCCTTCCGACCATTTTGCCGGCGCGTTTTTCCGCACCCTCCGCCAAACCGCGCCGTCGCCCAGTCACACTTTCGAGTTCATTCTCGGAAATTATAACCCTATTATATACAACAATCTAGAACATAGCCCCGCCTCTATCGATATCAATCTTTCCACCTTGGTTCGCAAGGTCATCGACCACCTGGTTTGGCGTATCGAAAATCCGGATGCACCGGGCCGTATCGCCGTGTCGGTTTCGCCGACGCTCCGCCCGCCAGGGAACTAAGTTTTACCCGTTAGCAATCCCACTGGCATCCCCCGCTGAGGCGATGCCGAACGCCCTCTTTTACACTTTTTCAGGGACGGACCTCGTCGGTCTTCGACTCCGTTTCAGAAATCAAAACCCAACATCTAATGAAAATCGTTAAATCCCCTCCGGTCTCCGGAATCAACCGCTGCATCGTCGGCGGTTTGATGGTGGTGATGTCGACTTCGGGCCTGTTTGCACAGGAATCCCAAGCCGCCCTCATTCGCCGTCTTCAGGAAGAGAATGCTGCCCTCCGTGCGCAGACAAACTCATCCTCCGCTTCCCCCACCCGCAGTTCGACCGCCGCCGCCTCTGCTGAGGCCGATACGGTCATTCTGTCGCCGTTCGAAGTAAACGAGGCCGCCGACTACGGCTACCTCAAGACCAATGCCGTCACTGCGACGCGCATCGGTGCTGAAATCCAAAACGTGCCGATGAGTATTTCCGTGATGAGCGAAGAGTTCATCAAGGATCTCGGCCTCAAGACGATCAACGACGTGCTCCGCTACTCCGCCTCCGGTGGTCCTGACGGCGCGTTCGTCATGGCTCGTCCGGCCAACTCCTCGACCCCTCAGGGTCGGTTCACCAATCGTGGTTTCCCGATGAACTCGTTGCTCCGCAACGGCGTTTTCCGCTACGTCGGCCACAACCTCGATAACGTGGATCGCGTTGAAATCGTGAAAGGACCTTCGGCTGTGTTCTTCGGTGCCGGTTACCCGGGCGGCGTGATCAACTACGTCACCAAGAAGCCCCTGTTCCGCGATGTCCCAACCACGATGAGTTACTCAATCGACAACTTCGGTGGCGAAAAAATCTTGTTCGACCAAAACTCGGTGTTCTCCAAGCGCGCCGCGTTCCGGTTGAATGCCGCGTGGAGCGACCTCAATGGCGACCTTAAGGGCGAATACGACAACTACTTCAGCATCACGCCATCGTTGACTATCGTGCCTTTCGATGACGGCCGCCTGAAGATGAACTTCGAATTCGAACACCTCGAACGTCGGCAGCAAGAGAGCGCGTGGGTGGACCGCAATCCCCAAGCCTACTACGACTCCTACGCTAATCCGAGTGCCGATCAAATCGCCGCTTCGGCCGCCCAATTCGGCGGTGCCGCCACGGCCGATGCCTACCGTGCTCGTATTTTCAACAGCCCAGGCAACTGGGTCACGGTCGAACGCCGACGCTTGGGTGACAGCTTCCTTCCGCAGATCCGCGAGATTACCCGCGGCGCGAAATACCTCGACGCCTCCGGTAATTTGATCACCGACAAGGATTTCAACTTCACCAACGCGTCTTCCTTCGTCGAAAACAACATCGACAGCTTCCAGGCGACCATCGACTACGAGGCCACCGAATGGTTGAGTGCTCGCTACACCTTCACCATCGATGACGCTAATTTCGACGCCCAAGAAGGCTACATCGAACCCAATGCTGATCGTCGCACGTTCAACGCCGCCGCCGGTGGCAACACCACCGGCTACTACCTCGAAAGCGAAAATCACCAACTCGATTTGATCTTCCGGGCTGAAGCCTTGGGCATGAAGCACACGTTCCTCGTCGGCGCCAACGTCACCGAGAACTTCCAACGCTACAACGGCAACGCCTCCAACACCACGCCGATCTACTGGCAGGGCCCGGGTTACAACACTCCGGGCTTGAGCACGGTGACCACCCAGTTCCCCGGCTCATGGGGCACCGACTGGAACGTTCCCGCCGCACAATACCTGACCGACCGTAACGGCGTTCCGATGTCAGCCCAACAGGTCTACTCGTTGTGGGACCCCGGAGTCCACGTGCAACCTCCTGTCGCCAAACTGTTCCCGGTCGACCGCAACTTGCTCGACGGTTACCCGACCACCAACCACGCCTACTACGTCAACTGGCAAGGTAAGTTGATGGATGACAAGCTCACCCTGATGGCCGGTTACCGCTACGAGGATCGCGAACAAGACGGACAACACCTGGTCGCTAACGACCCTTGGTTTGCTCCTCCCCCTAATGCGTTCTTGGATCAAGCCGCGTATCCTCCCGGGATCTACAACTACTCCCCTGGCTACGCCGGTGACGCGAGTAACTTCAACACCCTCAAGGATAACTCTTGGATGGTCGGCGCGTCCTTCGAAGTCACCCCCGACGTCTCGGTCTACGCCACGGTCTCCAAGACCTTCTTGCTGAACACCGGTCTCCAAGGCGGTTACACCACGTTGGACATCAATGACCTCATCAACGCCGCGTTGGCCAACAACCCTGGCGGCTATGACTACTACGGCACTCGCATCACCACCCTTCAAGGTGGCTTGGACGCCCTGGAAGCTCAAGGCGCTAACAAGAATATCGAGAACGAAGAAGGTCTGAACTACGAAATCGGGGTGAAGACGGCCCTCAACGACGGCAAGCTCACCAGCACGGTTTCCTTGTTCCACGCCACGCGTAAGAACCAGAAGATCGACGACTCCGAAACCCAGCAAAAGGATCCTTACAACTACCTGCAAGGCGCACAGTTGTTCGGCTACCCTTCCCGCTTCGGTGGCGCGAACGTCAACGGCACGCGCAACTTCCGCTGGCGCACCGTCGGTATCGTCAACGAGATCACCGGCACCGAGTTCGAAGTCATCTGGAGCCCCAACCGCAACTATCAGGCCCTCGTGAACGGGTCCTGGCTGTGGCAGGCTGAGACCACCGAGAATCCCACCATCAAGAACGATGGCTCGGAAAACGCGAAGATGTATTATGGCAACCGCATCGAGAACGTCGCCGAATACCGCTTCAACATGGTGCACAAATACACCTTCAGCGAAGGCATCATCCCTGGTCTGAGCGTGAACCTCGGCATGCGTTACTCCTCCGAAACCATCCTTTCCCGCAGCACCGCGTGGAATCCGGATAAAGGGGGATTCACGGCCGGCGATTACTTGGTCTGGGACCTCGGTGCCAGCTATCCTTGGGAAGTGTTGGGGCACAAGGTTAACTCCAACCTGCGCATCAACAACGTGACGGATAAGTATTACTTCGAGAACAACTACATCCCTTCGGATGGACGCTCGATCACTCTGACCACCACGTTGAGCTTCTAAGCGCAGCTGCAGTTCTCATTTAGTCAAAGTTAGCTTTTCGCGGAGGCAGGACCAATCCTGTCTCCGCTTTTTTGTGCCCCGACCACAGCCATTATTGGAGAGGTCCAACGCCTTCCCCCGATTCCGATGGGCCAAAACTTGGCCCTGCGGTCTTTTTACGGCACTGCCCTTATTTTTAGCCGCGAAATCAGAAGGGAAACCATTCGGGCATCCCTCCTGATTCCATCGCCAGAATCGGAAACTGTGTCGCCCCCGCTTCAATTGGGGCGCCATCATGCATTTAATTCATGCCGTATTTCATTCTGTTTCAGGCGAAATTCCACCCTTGAAACTTGCGCGACTCCCCGTGGCGTCAGCCCCTCCTTCAGCGCATAACCTAGCTTCATTTTCTATCGCATAGATGTGACGATTAAGAGGCGAATTGGACTTGACGTATTTCTGATTTATTTCACTTTGTTTCACAGTGAATTTTCACTGCTGACTTTCAGATGTTACTTTCAGACATAGCCAAACAGGCCCGTGTGTCCCCTTCCACGGTCTCTCGCGCGATTAATCAACCCGATATCGTCGCGCCGGAAAGCCTTGCGCGTATCCGCGAGGTGATGGAATTGCATTCCTACACGCCAGCCCCGGCCAACCGTCGTCGGGGCCCCAAATCGCGCCAACCCCGCCTCCGCCGCCTCGGTGTCTGGTTCGTCGGTGCGAAAGCCAACAATCCCAGCCTCAACTGGTTTCAAGAACGGATCGCCGATGTCCAAGGGGAAAACCCGCGGCACCGCATCGAGCTCAACATGCTCTTCTCCAATTCGCCCGATGAACTCCCCCGCGCTCTCGCCGAGGAGAAACTCGATGGCGTGATAATTCAGGGCATGGAGCCTTCGCAGGTCGTGCTCAACAAACTTAAAAACATGCCCTGCGTCTGGTTCATGACGCGCCGCTCCAACAATTTCCCGGGCGACTACATCGAACCCAACAACGAGGAAAATGGGCAGATGGCGGCCGATTACCTGGCCGATCGCGGCCACCAAACTGTCGCGGTGCTCACGACCGAGCCCGGCTACAGCGCCAACGTCCGCCGCGTGAGCGCATTCCTCGCTCAGGCCCAACGCCGCGGCCTCAAAGCGACCCAGATTCTCGGCGAAGATGTTCCCGGCGTCAGTTATCTCGAAATTGCTCCGCTCAACACCGAAACCGAACAACTCGTCCGGAGCCTGAAAGAACAAAATCCCCGCCCCACGGGACTCTACATTCCCGTCGACCACTTTGCCGGAGCGTTCTTCCGCACCCTCCGCCAAGCCGGCCTCAAGCCCATCGAGGACTTCGAGGTCATTCTCGGAAATTTCAACCCCCTGATCTACAACAACCTCGAACATCACCCTGCTACCATCGACATCAACCTTTCAACGCTCGTGCGGAAGGTGATCGACCATCTGGTCTGGCGTATCGAAAATCCGGATTCACCCGGCCGCATCGGTCTCGCCGTCTCACCTACTCTCTGTCCCGCCCTGGATCACGGCTAATCGCTTGGGCGGGAACTTTTGGTTCCCCTTCGCAAGCGCAACTTTGGTCCCTCCCCAACCCCCACTCTCTGGTTCGGTATCTACCGGCCTCTGCTTCCCCCCAACAAAAACACACCAAGACAATGAAAAAACACATCAAACCGTGGCTATTTTTGCCACTGTCACTGGTCATTCCGGTAGGCCTGTTTGGCCAGGCCGCGAATACCCCCAACGCCGACAGCGAAGATGTTGTCGTGCTTTCCCCCTTCGAAGTCACCAGTGACTCCGACGTGGGTTATCAAGCGACCTCGACCCTTGCCGGCACCCGACTGCGCACGGAGCTGCGTGACATCGGCTCTTCCATCTCCATCGTGAATGAAGAGTTTCTCCGCGATACCGGATCCCAAAATCTCGAAGACGTTTTGATCTTCACGCCGAACACCGAAATCGGTGGTCTCGGCGGTAATCACTCCGGTTCGCAAGGCGCCAACCCCATTCCTGAGCAACAACGTGATGACCCCAGTGGTGGTCTGACCCGCGTGCGTGGTTTGGCCAGCGCTGACCTCACTCGCGACTACTTCATCACCAACATCCCGTTTGATACCTTCAACACCGACCGTGTTGAAGTGCAACGTGGTGCTAACTCGGCCCTCTACGGTCTCGGTAGCCCCGGTGGTATCGTCAACGCCGCGACCATCCGGGCCGACTTCCTCGGCAACCGCGGTCGCGTTCGTTTCGAAACCGACCAATACGGCACCGCTCGCTACTCGCTGCGTTACAATCAAATGATTGGTGACCACGTAGCCCTCCGTATTGCAGCGCTTTCCGAAGACAAAGGCTACGAACAGAAACAGGCCTTCTTGGAGGACAACCGCTTGTTTGCCGCCGTAACCGTAAAACTCCCGTTCGGACTCACCGCTCGCGCCAATGCAGAGGTTTCCGATCGCAAATCCGCGAATCCGGACTACGTCCCACCCAATGACGGTATCACGCCGTGGATCAACTTGGGTAAGCCTATCGCCGACGATCCAGCCATGGGTGCGGCCATGTTCCGCGGCTCCGGGGATTTCTTCCCCGGTATCGCCAACTCCAACGTATTGCACCTCTCCTCCGGCGGCGGCGCATCCGTGGGGCTTTACCGCTTCTATCAGGATCCTTCCAACCCGGATCCGACGTTTGGTGGCCACAATTACCTCGTTGCCACCGCCGCTGACAATGCTCTTCCCGCCGCTAGCCAACGGTTCGTCTATCCGGGAGCCCCTGCGGGTCAATGGATGCGCATCAAGGCTTGGGACGAGACTAATATCATTCGACGCACGGGCGGCTTCCGCTCCGACGGAACGCGAGTCCCAGAGGGATCTTCTGCCTTCTGGAGCAATGGTTTTGTGTCCAGCCAAATCACCGATCGTAGCATCTATGACTACCGCGAGAATCTCTTCAACGGCGGCACGGCTCAACAATACGCCAATTGGGAAAACTACACCGCGAGCATCGAAGGCACCTACCTCGACAATCGTCTCGGTTTCGAGTTCACCTACAACGAACAGACCTTCGAAAGTGCGGGTAACAACTCCCTCCAAGGTGTTCAGCAGCGCACGATCTACATCGACATGAATGCGTATATGCTGGCCACGACGGATGGATCCGCCAACGGGCCCTTGGTCCCCAATCCCACCTTCGGCCGTCCGATCATGGGTGGAGGTTCCGGTGGCAAC
>CAXBOL010000035.1:0-14247 GCA_963977295.1 uncultured Opitutaceae bacterium | reverse complement strand
CTCAGCTACGACTATTACCTCGGTGTCGACCGTCCCACGGAGGAAGCCGCCGCCGATCTGGAAGAACTCCTGCGCCTCAATCCTAAACGCCCCTACTTCCTTCTCATGCACGTGCGTGAGCGCACGACTATCGAGCAAGTCGCCACCATTTTGGACAACCTGTCCGACGAGGTCGAAGTCGTCCCGCTCGATGTCTTCATGAAGCTCGCCGCCAGCAAAAAGACTTACCGCACCCGCACCCAAAAACCCACCGACCCCATCGACCACAACCCGTAGAAAAAAAGCAAACATCCCGCGACTCCTCATTCGGCTTTGCTCTTCACCGTTCCCGTATCTGCACCGATTCCAACCGTGGAAGTTTAACCACAGATGAACACAGATAGACACAGATTCAAACTCCACTACCACCAGTCATTATTTGAAAATACACCACCACGCTGACGGGTTCCATCGCGTAACGGTAGTGAAGCCATCTGTGTTAATCTGTGGTTAAAAAACTCCCTGTCTCTCAGTCCTCTTTTCCTCAATTTACCTATGCAACTTCCTCGCCGCTCCTTCCTCAAAACATCCGCTCTCGCCGCGGCGTTTCCGCTCCTGCGCGGTCCGTCCACCAGCGCCCAACCGCACTCCTCCGCAGGCGCTCCTACCGCCGGACCCAATCCCTCCGCTGGACTTCTTTTCGACCGTTCAGAGCTTCCCCGCATCCGCGCCAATCTTGAGCACCCTCGCCTTGCCGCCGTGCGGGCCAAGCTCACCAATTTCAACCACGCCGAGCTGCTCCAGTTCATTCGCCACGACTCCGACCTCCGCAACCGCGTGAGCCACATGCGCGAAATCCGCGAGCACCTCGAACACGCGTCCCTCGCCTACGCCCTCTACCAAAAGCCCGCCGATCTCGAACTCGCCCAAGCCGCGCTTGATCGCATCCTGCAATACGCGCCGTGGGACTACTTTATCGAGGGTGACTACCAACCCCTCGGCTTCCAACGCGCGCCCGAAGCAACCATCGCCGTGTGCTGTGCCCTTGATTGGATTGGCCAGCACCTCTCCTCCGAAACGGTCGCCGAAGCCGAACACCAAATAGCCACCAAGGGCGCGCCTGCCTGTTACAATTCCCTCTACGGCATGATGTATCCCGACCGCGTGCGCGGCTGGCGCATCAACCATCGCGATGACGACATTCCGGCGAACTTCGACATGAGTCGCTGGCCTCTGATTCTCAACGCCACCAACCTCAAAATCATCCCCACCTGCGCCCTCGGGTTTGCCGCGCTTTGGCTCCACGGTCGTCATCCTCAATCCGACAACTGGCTGCAGATGGCCCGCCGCAGCGCCCGCTCGTTCGCCACCATGTATGGCCTCGATGGCTCCTACGATGAAGGCGTCGGCTACTGGGGTTACACCACCCTCCACCTCGCTCTGCTTGCCGAGGCTATGCACCGTCGCCTCGGCATCGATGAGCGCGACTTGATCAACTATCCCGGCACCGTGCGTTTCGCCATCGCCATGAGCATGCCGCGTCTCGGTTCGGTCTACCAGACCGCCAATGAGGGCAAAGCTTACAATTTCGTGCCCAAGGGCGATATGGACCCCGCCATCGATATCGTCAATTTCGGCGACTCCGGTCACGGCACCGACACGACCGTCGCCGCCTGGGTGGACCGCACACAAACCGACCCGGTTTCCGCCCACGCCGCCGCTCACCTGGGAGAGATCAGTCACCTCCCTGGCGCGATCTGGTTCAACCCCAACGCCCGCACCAGTCCGCCGCCTGACGACCTGCTCGACGCGCGTCTCTCCAATGACTGGATCATCTCGCGCACCGATTGGACCGCCGCCTCCACCGTCGTGGCCCTCCGCAGCGGCGGCCCCGCCAATCACGAACACGCCGACCGCAACAGCGTGATCTTCAAAGCTCACGGCGAACGTCTCTTTCACGATCCTTTCAAAGCCGCCTACAGCCCCGATCACCCGCGCTGGCTACTCCGTCTCACCGAGGCACACACCGCCGTCTTGATCGACGGCCAAGGCCACCAATACCACGACGGCAGCGAAGGCACCAATTCGTCCTGGGCCGCCGCCCAAGTCACCGGCTACACCGCATCGCCCGCCGCCATGCAAGTCACCAGTGACGCCACGCCCGCGTATCAGCTGGTCAATGAGAATGTGGCGCGGGTCGATCGGAGTCTGCTCTACCTGAAGCCCGACGTGCTCCTCATTCTCGATCGCCTCAACCTTAAAGCCGATCACGCCGCCACCTTCACCGCTCGGTTCCAAGTCTTCAACGAAGACACTCAGGGCAAAACCGCTGTATCGGGCGCAACGTTCACGATGAATCGGCCCTTCGCCGGGCTCCGGGCGACCTGTCATACCCATTCCACTACGCCGCAAGTGGCGCTCGATCGACTCGACCTGCCGGCTGAAGAAGGCGAATTTCCTTTTGTCGCCGCGACCTCCGAACGCGCCAACGCGCACCATCTCCTCACCGTCGTCACCGCCCATCCTGCCGGCGAATCACCGGGCTCTCTCAGGGTCACAGAAACCTCTTCGGGGTGGCGCATCGCCGGCACCCACCGCGGACTGGCCGTGGATGTCACCGTCGATGTCTCGCGCGTCGCTTTACCCTTCGCCTAAACCTTCGTGGAAACTCCCGTTTTTAACACCGTCAATGGCATCGATTACGCGCTCATCGCGTTATATTTTGTCATTATCATCTACGTCGGATTCTACGCTGCCAAACGCAACAAAGACACCGACCAATACTTCGAAGGCGGCGGACAAATTCCGTGGTTCCTCGCCGGACTCTCCAATTGGGTCTCGGGGTTCTCCGCCTTCATGTTCGTGGCCGCCGCTGGGTTCACCTACCAGTGGGGCCTCGGCGCCGCCGTGTTGTTCACCTCAGCGACGTGGGCCTACTTAGTCGGTTTTCTCTACTTCGCCAAGATGTGGCGACGGTGTCGACTCTCCTCCCCGCTGCAGTTTCTCACCCGGCGCTTCTCCCCCTCGACGACTTATTTCTATTCCCTCACCGCGGTCATCCCGGCGGTCGTGGGCATTGGTCAGGGCCTCTATATTCTCTGTATCTTCGTTTCAACCGCCCTAGGCCTGAACGATGTCTCCGCCACGATCGGTCCCTTCACGCTCTCTGGTTTCCAAATTCTAACCGTCGTCACCGGATTCGTGATGGTGCTCTACACCGCTGTCGGAGGGCTCTGGGCGGCCGTGCTCTCCGATGCCGTGCAAGGCATCATCATCGGCGTGATGACCCTCATCATCCTGCCCGTCTCCTACCTGCATCTCGGTCAAGGCTCCGGTATCATGGCCGGCATCGAACGCCTGTTCGCGGAAGTGCCCGAGGGGTATTTCGCCCTCAATGGTCCCGCCGCCAATCCGTGGTTCATGATTGGATACGCCATCAATATGATGCTCGGCTACAACGTCGCCTGGCATCTCGTCCAACGCTACAACAGTGTCCCCGACGAGCGCGGCGCCCGCAAGATGGCGTTGCTCTGCTGTATCCTTAGTTTCTTTGGCCCGCTCATGTGGATTCTGCCGGTCATGGCCGCCAAGGTCATCTTCCCCGACATGGCTGCACTCTGGCCTCAGTTCGCCAACCCCGCCGAAGCGTCGTTTGTCAGTCTGGCACTTTATCTGCTCCCCCACGGCATGATCGGCTTCGTCGTCTCGGCCATTCTGTCCGCGACCCTCGGTCAAGCCAACGACGCATTCAACTGGCTCGCGGCCACCATCACCCGCGACATCGTCGTGCCTCTGCGCCGCCACCTCACCGGCAAAACGCTCGCCGAGCGCGCTCAACTCCGCGTCGCGTGGGTCACCATGACCATCGTCGGAGTGCTCGGCGTTTGGGTTGCGTTCCTGATCCCTCGATTTGGCGGCGCCTTTCAATTCGCCCTGATTTACTTCTCATTGACGGCCTCGTTCCAGATGCCCGTCGCCCTCGGGATGATCTTCCGCAAAACTCCGTGGTGGTCCGCCATCGCCGCGTCGTCCGCCGCCCTCGTGGTCGCCATCATTCTCATGGTCCTGCGGGTCTGGCCCGAACACGATTTCGCGCGCAACATGATCGTCGAGGCCGTGGTCGCCACGCTCGTGTTCGCCGTCTCGGCAAAATTCTTCCGCGCCGATGATCCCCGTCACGCCGGACTCGTCTCACTCGAACGCGACCTGCACACCCCGGTCGAAACGGTCGAGGGTCAATACGGTGGTGCTGCTATGCATGTTTACGGCCTCATCGGCGGAGTCTGCCTCATCCTCGGCACTGTCCTCGTGGCCTGCACTTTCCTCCCCAGCACGGTCATCGCCCCCGCCCGCATCAACCTCATCTCCGGGATCATGCTCCTCCTCCTCGGCTACGGCCTCCGCCGTATGGCCAACAAAGCCCTCAAAGCCACGCCAACCTAAGCCTCTGCAGACCAAATCACTCTCCGCTAGTGCGGAGCTTCAGCCCGCACTCCCAGTGCCGACCGCTTCGCTCCCTTCGCGTTCTTCGCGGTGAAAAAACAAACCCATTCCCTCGACTATCAAAAAACAAACTCCCGGCGCAACGGTAGTGAAGCCATTCGTGGTTAAAAACTCAGACTGACCTTTCTGTATCCGTGTTAATCTGTGTGCATCTGTGGTTAAATAAATCAGGCTGACCGTAGTCAAAACTCCGCTCTCCGCCCCCCCTCCATCCTCCCCCATGTCCGCTACGTTCCAGTGCCCTGTTGACTCCTACCGGCAAGTCGATCCGTCAGACCAAACGGGATGGAATCGCACCACGCTGGAGTTCTCCCGCGCGCATACGGCTTTGGTTGTCATGCATGCGTGGCAACCTCCTCCCCCCGGCGACTTTCCTGGCTGGGTCCGCGCCGTGCCCTACCTGACTCGTGCACGTCACATCATTCGGCAAAACTTTCCGCCTCTGCTCAACGCGGTCCGCGCCGCCGGATTGCCTGTTTTTCACGTCACCGGCAACGACCCCAATCCGAGTTTTGAACTGCCCGCCGTCCCGACCGATCCAACTTGGGAATCCCTACGCACCTTCCGCGAACAAGTAGTTTTCCCGGGTGCCGACAACCTCGCCGATGTGCAAGCCGGTCGCCTGCACCGCACCATCGCCCCAGAGGCACAACCCCTCGAAAACGAAACCATCGCCGAGTCTTCCGTTGCCCTCCACGCGGTATGTCAGCGCCACCAGATCAACCACTTGATCTACATTGGTTTCGCGCTCAACTGGTGCCTCCTGATGTCCCCGGCCGGCATGGTCGAAATGAAACGCTACGGCTACCTTTGTTCGACCGTGGCCGAATCCACCGCCGCCGTGGAAAGTCGCGAAAGCTCCGTCGATCAAAGCGAATACCACCAAGCCCTTTGGCGGGTCGCCGTCGAATTTGGCTTCGTGTTCCATCAAGCAGACCTCATCACCGCCCTCAAAGCACCAACGCTCCACTCCCTTTAGATCATGACCCCGGCAGCCCTGAATCCCACCGGCAACGTCTACCAACGGCCGCGCCTCGGCCTTGGCTCTGCGGCCATCGATACCGCCGAGGAAGAGGCTACCCTCGCCGTGTTGCGCAGCGGTAACCTCTTTCGTTACTACGGGGACGACCCCGCACACCCGCCTCACGCCGTGGCAGATCTTGAGGCCGCCGCCTGTGCATGGATCGACACCGACTACGCCCTCGCCGTCACCAGCGGCACCGCCGCATTGGAAATCGCCCTCGCCGCCATGTCGGTCGGCCCAGGCGATGAAGTCATCGTGCCGGCGTGGAGTTGGCTCTCCTGCGTCACCTCAATCGTGCGGTCCGGCGCCCGCCCCATCCTCGCCGAAGTCGACGCCACCCTTTGCCTCGATCCCGCTGAAATCGCCCGCCTGACCACCCCACGCACCCGTGCCATTTTACTCGTTCACTATCAAGGCATCGCAGCCGATCTCGCTCCGATCCTGCAAGAGGCGCATCGGCGAGGACTGTTTGTCATCGAAGACTGCGCCGAAGCCCCGGGAGTGACGTATCAAGGCCGCAAAGTAGGCGCTTGGGGCGACGTCGCAATCTTTAGTTTTCAACACAACAAAGCCATGACCGCCGGCGAGGGTGGACTACTGGTCACGCGCGATATTCGCATTTATGAACGCGCCGTGCGCATGTCCGACTTGGGCCAGTATCGGGCTCACCACGCCTCGATTACGCCCCCCCAGGAACCGGCGTATTCAGGTGGGCAATACCGAATGTCCGAACTCACCGCCGCCGTCGCATTGGTGCAACTGCGTAAAGTCGACGCCATTCGTTCCCACTGCCGACTCCTGCAGGACATCATCCGCCGAGAGGTGGGTGAACTTCCTGGTATCACGTGGCGACTGATCCCGGATCCCACCGGAGACTTCGGGTTCGAGCTCTACTTTTATCTCGATGAGGCTCGTCATGTCCCGGCCTTCCGCGACGCCCTGCATCGGCGCGAAGTAAACTGCCAAAAACGCACTGGCACGTATCCCCAATATCACCGCGACCATCTCCTGACCGGCCGCGCCCATCATCCCGCCGCCTCGCCCTTCCGCGACCTGAAACCCTGGCCAGCACCCGGCTACCGGCCCGAAGATTTCCCCCGCACCGAAGACCTCACCCAACGCTTCATCGCCCTCCCGCTCGGCTGGCACTACACCGAAGACGACGCCCACCACATCGCCGCCTCCCTCAAAACCGTCCACGCCGAACAACTGGCATAGCATTCAAACTGCTCAAAGCCGATGGACGAAACCGAATTGAAACCCCTTAACACCCGGTAATTCATCGCCCGCTCAGACTGAGGTTTAACCACAGATAGACACAGATAAACTCAGATTCAAACCTCACTCCCAAAACTAATAATGATCCCTCCCCGGGGTATCACAGAAAGGAGCTTCGCCCCGATAACAGCGGGTGGCAGCCATCCCCGCGGCAAGCTACCGGGAATTGAGCGGTTCAGATTAAACCAGCATCACCACGCTGACGGGTTCCATCGCGTAACGGTAGTGGAGCCATCTGTGTTAATCTGTGGTTAAAAAAACAGAAGGCTGACAGTCCCACGTTACCTCACGTCAACGCCCAAACCGCCGCACTACCTTCGCAAAGGCGAGCCCCACGCCATCGGTATAGTCCTCGGTCATCGCTTCGTTGAGCTGCAACGTCATGCAGTCTTTTAGCATCGCCTCTGCCTGCGGACATCGCACGTCTTCCGTGCGGTAATCCATCGCCGTCAACCCCGCGTCTTTCAGGGGCCAATGCCCCGCAAAAAAATCGTGATTTTGAAACACCCGATACGCATACACCGGCATCGGAATATAACCCTTCTCGCCCATCACCCCCTCCGCGATCAACGCCGCCGCGAGAGTATCCCGGTCGACCGTGAATCGGTTCATATCAAATCGCACAATACAAAACCAGTAGCTCGACTCATTGCCCTCCCGCACGGCCTGCATGCGCACGCCCGATAGTCCCGCCAAATGCGTCTCCAGCCGCAGGCCCAACGCGCGCCGCCGCGCCACAATCCCATCGTGACGTTCCAACTGCCCCAGGGCCACCGCCGACTGCGGTTCGGTAATCCGGTAGTTGGGCGACAAGGTCGCCGGATCGCGGCCACCCAATACCCGATCATAGTGCTTGTCGCCCCACTTGCTCAGCCCCGCGCCCAAACTCGGATCATTCGTGCCGACCACGCCACCATCGCCACAGCTCAGATGCTTAAATTCGTTGAACGAATAACACCCGAAATCCCCGAGCAATCCGACCGGCTGTCCTCGCCACTTCGCTCCCCAAGCCTGGGCACAATCCTCGATAACCCGCAGCTTAAACTCCCCGGCGATCGCCATCAGTTCCGTCATATCACAAGGGTTGCCCATCAAGTGCACCGGCATGATCGCTCGCGTTTTCGCGGTGATCCTTCGACGCACATCAGTCGGATCCAAATTGTAGGTTTCCCCGTCCACATCTGCAAACACGGGCACCAGTTGCTGATACAAAATCCCAATCACCGACCCCATGTCTGTAATTGCGGGCACAATTATTTCCGAACCTGGCTCTAGTCGCAGCGCTGCCACCGCAATGTGCAACGCCGCCGACCCACTCGAACAGGGCATGCAATGCTCAAGCGGATACAGGGTCCGAAAACGCGCCAACATCTTCGTCGTTTGCTGACCCTGCCAATAAAACAGCGACGTCTGCTCCACCATCGGGCGCAAGTGCGCGAGCTCAGTCTCCCCCCAGCGCTGCCTCGGTGGCAACGTCTCCGGGATGGCTTTTAGCCCACCTTCGCCGACCAGACGCTCATCATTCCCAGCGCTGGTCATAACTCAAAAAGCTCTCCGCGTTTAATCCGCCCACGGCTTTACGCACCTTCAACGACTCCGGTGATTGCACGACTTTGTTCACTTGCGCAGACGTCGAGAGCAACGGCGTCAACGTGCCCAGCACCATGCGACTTTGACCGACCCCCTTGCCGACCGTGCCGACCGAATTCTCCCACTCCGCAAAGCTTAGATCGGTCAGGAATCGGTCTGATTTTCCCGCCAGCTCCTCCACTTCCCAACGGGTCAACCCGTGAATGAGAGGCATCCCTTCCGGGGCCATCGCCAACCATTTCGCCAGCGCCTTCACCGCCACCGGTTTGATCTTCAAACTCGGATGCTCCTGCCGCTCGTCCACCAATCGCGCCGTCATCACAATCTTCAAGCCGTAGCCCAAGATCGCAGCGGTGGCATCGCGAGCCACCCGACTGGTAACGGTCCAGCTTCCGTAACTTGGCGCCAGTCGCACCGCCCGCACTTCCGGCCAGGTCGCAATCTCGGCTAATTGACCACGCCAATCCGGATCAAAGAGATTCACGAGAGGCAACACCGTCATGCCCTTATTCCCGGTCAGGTCAGCACGCAAAGCACGGTTGGCCGGCATCGGATCGAGCACCCACAACGCTGCAAACGACGACACCAAACCGCCTTCAATGCCGTGCTTCCGCCAATATCGCTTTAACGCCGCCGCATCGCGATTGACCACCAGGGCGAAGGGCCACTCCCCCACCCAGGCATTTGTATCAAATAGTGGAATACTCATAATTTCAGGAGTTTGATCGCGTTACCGGCCAGCACCGCCCGTTTGGCACTCGCTGAAATGTCGGCGCCCGTGATCCGGCCCACGGTCACCGGCAAATCCCGAATGGGTGCATCCGATCCGTAAAGCACCCGACTCGCCCCCAACTCGGCCACCGCGTATTCGACGAGTCCCGCTTCCGGTGCCCCACCGGAGGTATCGACCCATAGATTATTAAGCCCTTTCGCCGCCTTCACCCCCCGATAACCGCACCCGGTCAAATGGGCCATGATCACGTTCACTTCCGGCCAGCGCCGGGCCAATGCACACGTGTCTTCCGGATCCGAATGCGCCTTCCGTTTTTTCATGATCGTCTGACTCCACGAATGCTGCAGCACCGGCACATCCCATTGTCGCGCCGCTTCCATCACCCATCGCAACGCGGGGTGCGTCGCATTACACGATATCTCCAACTTCAACCCACGAAACCCCATGCCGCCCACACAGCGCTCTACTTCCGTTTTTACGGCTTTTTCTCCCAGTAACGGATTCAGCGCGCAAAACCCGATCCAGAATTCCGGCGCCCGCTCCATCACTCGCATCGTGCCATCGTTGATGATGCGGGTCTGTTTCGCGTCCGGCTGGCCACCAAAACGCAACACGTCGCCCAAAGAAACCATGCGTTCAATGCCCAAGGCGCGGGCCCGGCTAACTTTTAGGGCGGTATCGGCCGGGTTTTCTCCTTCTTCGAAAAAGAGTGGATGAGTGTGGATATCGATGATTTTCAAAGCGTAATTGGATTCGTTTCGTCGCAATGAATTTTCATTCCAAGCATTCGCTCATTAAATAACTTGCGACCAACGACTCCAAGGCCCGTTTTTGAAGGAATGCAACTCACTTTCCCAGCGGAAAATGTTGAAATCGACCCCTGGCTCGCCACGCCTTCTCCCGAGGTGATCGAGGCTGTGAAAAATCATTCCGGCGACTACCTCGTTTTGGGCGTCGGGGGCAAAATGGGCACCACCGTGGCCCTCATGCTACGCCAAGCCCTCAATGCCGCCCCGCGCACCGCCCGGGTCATCGGCGTCTCTCGGTTCAGTCGACCCGCAGTCCGCACTGCCCTCGAAGCCCAAGGCGTCGAAACCCTCTCCTGCGATCTCGCCTCGCCCGAAGAGGTCGCCCAACTGCCCCGTGTCGCCAATGTGTTTTTTCTGGCCGGTCAAAAGTTCGGCACCAGCGACGCCCCCGAGGCCACGTGGATCCAAAATACCATCGTCCCCAGTCTGGTCGCTCGCCACTTCACCACCAGTCGCCTCGTGGTGTTTTCCACCGGCTGCGTTTACCCGTTCGCCTCCATTGAGGGCCCTGGTTGCGACGAGTCGGTGCCACTGGCGTGCCAGGGCGAATACGCCAGCTCGTGCGTCGGTCGCGAACGGGTCTTCACCCACTTCGCCAACCTCAACCAAACGCCGACTCTCCTGTTTCGTCTCAATTACGCCTGTGAACTTCGCTACGGTGTGCTGGTCGACATCGCCACCCGCGTCCGCGCCGACGAGGCGATTGATCTCACCACGGGGTTGGTGAACCTCATTTGGCAAACCGACGCCGTGGCCATCGCCATTCGCAGCCTCGATATCGCCGCGACTCCCCCCACGCCGCTCAATGTCACCGGCACTGACCAAATCTCGGTGCGAGCCGTCGCCGAAGCCTTCGGCCGACGTTTTCATCGCGAGCCAGTGTTCGTCGGCGAACAGGCCCCCACCGCATGGCTGGCGGACGCCCGCCACGCCGCCTCCCTTTTCGGCCCGCCACCCCACTCGCTCGACTGGATGATCGATACGGTCGCCACCTACTTGGAAGGCAACGGCACCCTCCTCGGCAAGCCCACTCATTTTGAAACCCGTGATGGCAAATTCTAGATCCTTCGCCGAGCTCCGCATTCACTTGCTCGCGGGCCAGGCTATCCCTGCCCTACCGCTCGCCCTTGACGACAATCGGCGCCTCTCCGAGCGCCACCAGCGGGCCCTTGCGCGCTACTACGTCGACGCCGGCTGCGGCGGCCTCGCGGTCGGCGTGCACTCCACCCAATTCGAAATCCGCGATCCTCAACACGGCCTCTTTCAACCGGTCCTCGAGCTCGCCAGTCACACCCTCGATGAATCACTCGCGGCGAATCCGCGTCCGTTCATCAAAATCGCCGGCGCCTGCGGTCGCACCCCTCAGGCTTGCGCCGAAACTCAACTCGCTCGCGAGCTCGGCTACGACGCCGTGCTGCTCAGCCTCGCCGCCCTCAACGACCAGCCCGAAGTCGCCGTGCTGGCCCATTGTCGCACCGTCGCGCAAGAACTCCCCCTCATCGGCTTCTATCTGCAACCGGCCGTCGGCGGCCGCGTCTTTTCCCTCGATTTCTGGACGCAATTCGCGGCCATCGAGTCCGTGCTCGCCGTTAAGATCGCGCCCTTCAACCGCTATCAAACCCTCGAGGTCATTCGCGGTGTGATCGCCGCCGGTCGCGACGACATCGCCCTCTACACCGGCAACGATGACACCATTGTCACCGACCTGCTGACCCCCTTCGCGTTCGAACACCAAGGGAGTCCGGTCACTCGCCAAATCGTCGGGGGCCTCCTCGGCCATTGGGGCGTCTGGTCGCAGGCGGCCGTGCAGCTACTCGAAGCCATTAAGACCGCACGCACCCTCGAGCAGCTGGACCGACGTTGGCTCCAACGCGCTGCCGCCGTCACCGACATGAACGCCGCCCTTTTCGATTCCGCTCATGCCTTCGCGGGCTGCATCCCCGGCATTCTCGAAGTCCTCCGCCGCCAAGGCCTCGTCCCGACCATCAACTGTCTCAACCCCCACGAAGTCCTCTCCCCTGGTCAGGCTGAGGAACTCACCCGCGTGACCGCCGCGTATCCAGAACTCACCGACAACGATTTCGTCGCCACCAACCTCGACCGCTGGCTCAGCTAATTCCTCCACTGATTTTAACCACGAATGGACACGAATAAACACGAATGGCGCTACGCCTACCGGCTCCACGTCTATTTAAATACTAGACTTCACCGTTGGTTTCAGTGCGGAACGGTAGTGAAGCCCATTCGTGTCCATTCGTGGTTAAAAAAAGCCCTGCCCCTCGGCACTCTGACCGTTGGCGCCTCGCTTTTCGCCGGCGGATTCGAAGACATCACGCACCAAGCCGGCCTGCCCGACCTCGACGCCTCCCGAGTCGTGTCCGTCGACCTCAACGCCGACGGTCACGCTGACCTCATCATTCGCCCCAACGGCAACGCGAACCACGTTCCGTTCGTCTTCCTTGCCGCCAGCGCTGCCACCGCCCCGCTTCGCTTCACTGCCTTACCCGACTCCGGACTCCCCGAGCTCAACGCTCGCGACGTGCTCACCTTCGCCGATCTCAACAACGACGGAACCCCCGACGCCATCGTCGCGCGCTACCTCGACTACCTCCAACCCAACTTCCAACCGCCCGTCCAAGGGCCCACTCGTAGCGCCACCCTCCTCGGTCGCGGCGACGGCACCTTCGACACGCCTCAACTGATCACCGCCGCGCCTCCCGCCACCACCGCCGCCATCGCGGTGCACGACGTCAACCACGACGGCCTGCCCGACCTCTGGTTCGGCAATTGGTATGAACGCTATTTCTCCGGCTACGAAGCGTTCGCCAATGACCTGCTCCTGCAGTATCCATCATTCACCGACACAGTCGATTTCATCCGTTGGTCCGTCCCCGGCGAATCCCAGCCCATCGACGGCGCCACCGATTCCGGCGGGCGCCCCACCTACGGTGTCGCCATCGCCCACCTCGACGACAACCCGCTCCCGAATTTGCTCGAGCTCAACTACGGCCGCCGCTGGAACCGCCTCTACTCCCTCACCGGCCCGGTCCCTCACCCCGGTAAAATCGTCACGGCGGAAGCCGACGAAACGCCCCCTTCCCCGCGCCCCAGCGGCCCGCTTGACTACCGCGCGTTCGAACTGGCCCGCACGCTTTACGCCGCCGATATCGCGCCCGCCGCCGGCTTCGATGGCGATGCGATCCGCCACGGCCGCCACCCCAAATGGCTGGAAGAACGCGCCAAGGACGACCCCCGCTTTAAACGTGACGACGAACCCCCGTTCCGCGCCAACGGTAACACCTTCGACACCGCCATCGGCGACATCGACAACGACGGCGACTTCGACGTGTTTCTCTCGACCATCATGCACAATTGGGCCGGAGACTCCTCCGATCGCTCCCGCTTCCTCGTCAACCGCCTCCGCGAAACCGGCCGCCTCACCTTCGACTCGCCCGCCGCGCTCTCTGTCGACCGCATCCCCGACGTTGAGACTCCGGAAAACCGCAACCACAACCAAGGCGATATCTTCTGCGAACTTGCCGATCTCAACAACGACGGCAGCCTCGATCTCATCCTGTGTTCATCTGACTACAGCGACCCGCCCCCCATCGATGAGCGCCTGCACATCTACCTGCAACAGCCCGACGGCACCTTTGCCGATCACAGCGCTGCCCTCGGACTCGATCATCTCGGCGCCGGACAACCCACCCTCTTCGACTTTGATCACGACGGCGACCTCGACCTCGTCGTGGGGCAAACGTTCAACCGCCTCAGCGCCGAGCGCCGCCGTGAAGCCGGTCTCGCCAACGGGAGTCTCACGGCCGACAGTCCCGCCGACGCCGAGCCTACCGCCCGGCTCAGGCTCTACCGCAACGACCTCGCTCAAGCCGATTCCGGCGTGATCATCCGCCTCATCGGCAACCCCACTCAAGGCACCTCCCGCGATGCCTACGGTGCCATCGCCCGCGCCTCGATCGACCACGACCGAAACCCCACCACCCCCGACCTGGTCCTCGTCCGTCAGCTCAACGGCCCCGGCGGCCACGCCGGCAAACGCAGCGACACCCTTCTCCACTTTGGCCTCAACCACGCCACCCAAATCAACTCCCTCGAAATCACCTGGCCCAACGCCCCCCAAACCAAAACCACCCACGGCCCCCTCAAACCCGGCACCTACACCATCAACCAGTTTTAGATTCTCAACCACAGATGGACACAGATTCACACGGATCCAAATTCCACCCCCAGAATCTATTTTTCAAAGACTCTACGCTGACAGGTTCCATCGCGTAACGGTAGTGAAGCCATCTGTGTTAATCTGTGGTTAAAAA
>CAXBOL010000034.1:0-14294 GCA_963977295.1 uncultured Opitutaceae bacterium | reverse complement strand
CGACGGTTTCGCGAGGCGGTGAGGCAGTATTATCGTGATCACTATCCGTTGACGGATGAAGCAATGGCCACGCCCCACCTGAATCCGGGCAATGGCTGGGTGTCTCCGTTGTGTCATGAACCCCGGGTCGCACTCGCGGTCCTCGAAGCAATGTTGGCGCCACATGTGAGTAGCGGCCGCTTGATAGTTCTGAGGCAAAATCGACCGGTGGCAGTGACCTTGGCGGGAGCGGATCGAGTTGCGACGGTTACGGTGGTCAACGATGCAACCGGCACAAACCGATGCCTTGCCGCCGAAATGTTTCTCGATGCGACCGAAAACGGGGACCTGCTCCCCTTGTCGGAGGCGGAACATGTGACAGGCAGTGAGGCACGAGCTGATACGGGCGAGCCAGGCGCAGCCGAAGTTGCAAACCCGCAAAACATCCAGGCGTTCTCCGTTTGTTTTGTGATGGATGCGGCGGGCGATAGTTCAGATCCCATTCATTTGGTGAATCAGCCGAGTGAATACGAGCGACGACGGGACCAAACACCCCGCATGACTCCGCCCTGGCCCGGGCCCATGCTGAGCTGGCGAGGTCTCAATCCCCGCACCATGGCGGAAATGGATTACCGATTTCATCCTCACGGTGAACAACCAGGACTATTCTCGGGGCTGTGGTCGTTTCGACGAATCATCGACCGCTCCTGGTTCCGGCCGGGCTTCTATCCGAGTGACGTTTGTTTGGTAAATTGGCCAATGATCGACTACCTTGAGGGCGACCTCCTGACGAGTTCATCCCAGGATCGCATCAGACACCTCGATGCGGCGCGTAACCTAAGTCTGTCGATGATGCATTGGATGCGAACTGAGGCCCCCCGGCCCGACGGAGGAACCGGTTGGCCCGAATTACGTTTGCGGCCCGATCTGACTGGCACCTCCGATGGGCTGGCCATGGCCCCCTATATCCGAGAGTCTCGGCGTATTCGATCCCTTCATACAATCGTCGAAACGGAAGTTTCCGCTGACCACCGTCCGGGAGAAATTCTGGCGGAACGTTATGAAGACTCCGTCGGTATCGGCTATTATCGCATCGACCTGCATCCCACGACGGCGGGTGATAATTATCACGACGTGCCCTCTTTGCCGTTTCGCATCCCATTGGGAGCACTGGTGCCGGTGCGCATGATCAACCTCTTGCCCGCATGCAAAAACATCGGGACGACTCACATCACCAATGGCTGCTACCGCCTGCATCCGGTGGAGTGGAATATTGGCGAAGCCGCGGGGCTGCTGGCTGCCACTTGTTTGCGCGACGGCGTAGCCCCCCAGGCTGTGGCCCGCCAGCCGGATCGGCGGACGGCGTTGCAGCAGGCGTTGACTGCACGTGGCGTGGAGCTGACTTGGCCGGAAAATCTGGTGCTCGACGACGGCGATCCGCATGCCCACGCGCGATGAAAACATCCAAAGTCAACGTTTTGATCTATAGGGATCTTCCTGCCAACGCGTTGGCAGCGCTCGAACGGGAGTTTCCCGGCGTGAATTTTCAAGTGGTCCGTCCCCCGCATCTGGTGGACGAGGACATCGCATGGCCTGAGGTGGTTTGCGGTAACGTGCCAGCCACGTGGGCGGCCGAAGCCCCGTCGTTGCGTTGGCTGCAGATCGTTTCTTCGGGAATCGACGACTATACTTCCCTAGCAAAATCAACCGTGGTGGTCACTACAGCTCAAGGCATTCACGCGTCGATCATCGCGCAACACGTTTTGATGGCGGTGTTGATGTTCGAACGTGGGCAGCCTTGCTTCACCCGTGCGGCGCGAGACCGAACCTGGAAGCGGAAACCCGACGTGCCCCGACGCATCGAAGGGCGCACGCTCGGACTGCTGGGGTTTGGTGCACTAGGACGGGAGATTGCCCGCCTGACCGCCCCGTTGGGCATCCGGATAGTGGCGACCAAACGCACGTCACCCGATGTTCCCTCGACCGGCGTGGACAAAATCTACCCATGGGATGAAATTGAGACCCTACTGGGTGAAGCCGATCACGTGGTGTTGGCCTTGCCCCTGACACCGGCAACACGCGGCGTGCTCGATGCGGCTCGGATCGCTCAATTGAAGCCCGGAGCCTTTGTACACAACCCGAGTCGCGGTGGATTGGTGGATGAAAATGCGCTGCACGGGGCGCTGTTGGCGGGACACGTGGCCGGAGTGGCGTTGGATACCTTTGGCGAAGAGCCGCTACCCTCGGAGAGTCCGTGGTGGAGTGCCCCTAATGCGATAATCACCCCCCACATTGCGGGGCATCACGCCGAGTTGGGCCAGCTCGTGCTGGAACGATTCCGACGAAACCTGCATGCCTATCTCGCCGGAGGGCAGGTGTCGCCGGTCGCTAACTTCACGCGGGGATACTGAAACTTAAATGAAAATTACCGGACTCACCACTCGTCTACTGAAAGTTGATTCCGCGCCACGCTATCGTGATGGCGTGGTGCCGGCCGGACGACCGTCGCACTGGTATTTTCCACTAGTCACGCTCCATACGGATGAAGGGCTGGAGGGCCACAGTATGGCGTATGGGCCCCATGGAGATGGCGCGGCGCTAGCGGCGATTTTGCATGAGTCTTTTTGGCCGCTACTGCGGGATGCCGCGCCCTCGTGCGGCGAAGCGTTGTGGCAGCAGCTTTGGGCGCGGCAGCGACACCTCTACAACCAAACCGATAGTCTTGTCGGGGTGATCGACGTCGCGATATGGGATTTGCGGGGCAAGTTTGCGAACCAGTCAATAGCGTCGTTGCTTGGCCAATACACCGATCATCGTCGGGCCTACCTGACGTCGCGGGATGAGACCGGATCGGCGGAGGAAATCGCCCAGGAAGCCGCGGCAGCCCGGGCCGCAGGTTATTACGGCTACAAGGTGCAACTTCGGGCCGGACCCGCGAGTGACATCCCCCGGCTGCACGCCGCGAGAGAAGGCGCCGGCGAGGGGTTTCCGTTGATGCATGACCCCAATGCGAGCTACTCGCTGCCGCAGGCGTTGGCAGTCGGTCATGAACTCGATGCGTTGAACTACCATTGGTATGAAGAACCATTGCCTGAGTCGCAGTTGGATCACTACCGGCATTTGGTAAATACATTGCGCACGCCGGTAGTCGGCGGGGAAACGGTGCGGTTGACGGATTTGCCCAATTTTTTGGCACCGCGGGCGCTCACGATCGCCCGCGGTGATGTGTTGATCAAAGGCGGTATCACGGGACTCCGTAAGGCCATGGCGACCTGCGAGCTGTTTGGCTACAATCTGGAAATCCACACCGCCAACACCCCTTTGCTCGACGTGGCCAATTTACATGTGGCCTGCGCCAGTGCAAATACGACGATGGTCGAGGTGCATCACCCGGTCTTTCGCTTCGGTTTAACCCAGCATCCTTTCGACGTCGGTCCAGACGGTTGTGTTCACTTGCCCCCGGGAACGGGATTAGGCGTGGAACTCGACTGGAATTGGATCGATCAACATACCTCCCAAATCCGTCAAACCCCCTGATTGACCTACTTAACATGTCCAAACCCCATCCATTCCGTTCATTTCTTTTCGCGCTGCTCGTTTTGCCCTTATCCGCGACTGCCGGCGTCAACTTCAACCGCGACTCTCTGGTCGTGCCGGAGTCGGCCAAAGTAACGGTGTCGACCGACAATTATCCGGGAATCACCAATCCGAATCCACGCGGAGGGTGGTATTACAAATGCGCTAACATCGTGCTCGCGGCGGATGGTTCGCTCGTGGCGAGTTGGCAATTATCGGACAACCACGTGTCCATAATGAGTCATATCATGGTGGCGCGCTCCACCGATGGCGGAAAGACGTGGGGCGAATATCAATCCATTGCCGAGGCCGACGTGTGGACTGATCACAGCGTTTACGTGGTGCCGCAGATGAGTGTGCTGCGGGACGGTCGCATCGTGATCATCAGCGATTGGGGCAAACGCCATCCCGGACAGGATTTCCCGATGCTTGCGCATTGGCAAAAGCCCGATCGCGGCATGGCAAACTTCATCTTCTGGAGCGAAGACAACGGAAAGACCTGGACCAAACCGGAGAAAATCGACGACGTCGGTGGCGAGCCCGGCTACATCCTCGAAATGAGCGACGGCACGCTTGCCTACACGCGCACGTCCTCCAATAAGACCAATTTGCTTAAGAACCCGCCCCAGCCGTGGGGCGATATCTACTACCGCAACGAAATCGTATTCTCCGATGATGAAGGAAGCACGTGGGGACGACCGGCTTGGGTGTCAGATAGTCCGTTCTACGGTGATTGCGAAGTAGGTTTGGTCGAACTGTCCCCCGATCACCTGTTGGGCGTGACTCGGATTGGATTGGGCAACGGCCAATTCGGTCATCCGAGTCGGCTGATCTTCAGTGACGACGGGGGGCGATCCTGGCCGCGGGCGGAACTGGCCCCCTTTTATGGGCAACGTCCTCATATTCGGAAGCTGCAGTCGGGGCGCTACCTCGTAACCTACCGCAATCGTTGGGGCACGCCCGGCACCCGGGCACTGGTGTTTGATCCGAAAGAGGACGCTGGCTTCCAACCCAATTCGTGGATTCTCGACGAGGCCCGTTGTGAACTGACGGCGGACCTCATGACGCTACGCACTGAACACGGTCAACGCGGCGCCGTCACGTTCAACCTGTATCCAGCTCAAGATGACGTTGCGCGAGTTGAAATCAACGCGACTTTGCGCGTGGACTCGACGGCAACCAACGGGGTGGCAATCAGTGCAGGATGCTGGGTGCAATTTGCGGCAAATCGCGTCTATTTGGGAGATCGACCGGAGGCCGGATTTGCCCTCGATACGCAGCAGTGGCACGACTACCGAATCGTGCGGGAAAAGGGCACCATTCGAATCGAAGTGGATGGAAAGGAGCGCTTACGCGAGGATATCGCAGACATCTGGGTGCGGCCAGTGCAGTTCGGAAATCGGTCGGTTTCAGGTCCGGTCGCGGCGAACCAAAATCTCGTGGAGCCCTTCTCCCAGAACCGCAGCGTAAGCCAGTGGCGCAACGTGAGTGTGCAGGTGGATAACCCGACGGACTACGACATCGATTGGAGTTGGAACCCGGCGAAAGGATACCCGGATCAATTCCGCCGCGATCGCACGGTCGTCCTCGATTACTCGTATCCGGGTGATTGTGGATACAGCTCCTCCACCCAGCTCCCTGACGGGCGAATCATCATTGTCGATTACACGACGGGGGGAGATCTCGACAGTTATTCCTGGGGGGCGGAAGGTCGGGGCACGGCACCGTTTGTGAGGGCATACCATGTGACCGAATCGGACCTCGTTCGGAACTGATTCCCCCCCTCTCCGTTTCACTCCGGTCAAATGCGTCTTCGTTTCCATCCCGCCTTGCCTTCGTTTTTCCAGCCCCACCCACGGCTGCGGCGATGCGTGGTCGTGCTCATGTGGATCGCTGCGATCACCCCGCTTCCCCCTATGTCTGCATCTGAAAAATCTGCCGTTGCGATTGCAACCTCCTTCGATTGGGAACGTTGGCCCGATATGCCCGATCCCGTGGGACTAAAAGGCACGTATACCGGCCTCAATGCAGGGCACTTGATCTTGGCCGGAGGGTCTAACTTTCCCGTCCCTCGGAACGACGGAGGCTCAAAGGAACTGAGTCGCCAGATCTGGACGCGGGCGGCGTCTACTGACGTCGACGCACCCTGGCTCCTCGTGTCGCAGCAATTGCCCACGGGCCGGGCCGAGGGGGCAGTGGTCACCACCGAACGCGGGGTGGTGGGCATCGGTGGACTGTCACCCGCAGGCGCCCTGGCTGAGGTGGTTTTGTTCAACTACCAGTCCAATACCGGCGAGGTGACTCTGCGAGCACTCCCCGAATTGCCGGAACCCTGGGCAAACGCAGCGGCGGTCTATACAGAGGGGATTCTCTATGTAGCGGGCGGAGAAAATGGGGATCGGGCGTCGGACCAGCTATGGTCGCTCGATTTGGCTGCAGCGGAGCGAAATCCCGCAGGAACCACTTGGACGCGACTACCAAGCTGGCCGGGGCCGGCTCGATTTGGCGCGATGATGACGACGTTGTCGGTCGCGGGGCGCCCGCAGTTGGTTTTGGTTGGGGGTCGCGTGAAAACGGGGCAACCCGTGCAAGCTGCCGATTACCTGTCGACCGCACTGACCTTTGATCTCCAGTCGAGAACTTGGGCAAAACTACCGGATATGCCCCACCCTTCTCTGCTGGGCGCGGTGCTCCCACTCGACACATATCGGATGGCAGTGTTGGGGGGCTCTGACGGGCATAATTTGGACCGCATGGCGGAAATGGGAGCACGGTATCGCATCCCGGACCAAGTGATGGTCTATGATTCACACCTAGGTAAATGGACGCTGGCGGATCCGATGCCCCTCGGCGTGGTGGGGGCACCAATCGTGCCGCTGTCGGCCGACAACTGGTTGCTGGTGGGAGGAGAATATTCGCCGAGTCTGCGCACGCCGCGCATTTATCGAGTCAACCTCACGGCGAAGTCCACGGGAGGGTTACGATGAGCGGTTTGGACTACTTCATTCTGATCGTATATCTCGGACTCGTTTGCGGTATCGCTGCGTTCTTTTCGGGACGACAGAAATCGCTCAAGGACTACTTCATGGGCGACCGTAACATCCCCTGGTATGCGGCGGCGTTTTCCGGGGTGGCCACGATTGCGAGTGCGGCCTCCTTCCTGGGCGGCCCGGGCATGGCGTTTTCGGGCAATTTGCAGTTCCTGCAATACCGTTTGGCCATGCCGCTCGTGCTGGGCATTATCTGTGGTATCATCCTGCCAATGTTCTTCCGGTTGCAGGTGTATTCGATCTATGAATATCTGGAACGGCGGTTTGATTTCCGGGTGCGACTGGTCGCGAGTGTCTTGTTTCTATTGCTCAAGGCGGGATATCTTTCGATCTGCATTTACGCACCGGCCTTGGTGTTGTCGCAGACGCTTGAGATATCCATGATCTGGATCGTAGTCGGTGTCGGCGGCGTGACAGCGCTCTACACGATGGCGGGGGGAATCAAAGCGGTGATTTGGACCGACACCATGCAGCTGGGAATTTACCTCGGAGCCATTGTGCTGGTGATCAGTTTGATCGCGAATCAAGTCGAAGGCGGACTGGCCGGGGTGATTCAGATCGCGGGTGATCACGGTCGTCTGAGTTTCTTCAATTTCTCCACCGACTTTTCCGAGCGCTATACCTTCTGGGGAGGGCTGTTCGGCGGAACCGTATTCACGATCAGTCAATTTGGCGTGGATCAAGCGGAAGTGCAGCGGTTTCTCACGACGTCCAATGTGCGGCAGTCCAACATTGCCATGATCAGTTCAATGGTCGCGGCGTCATTGGTCGGAGTGGCGATTTTCTTCATCGGCGCAGCTCTGTTCGCTTTTTATCAAATGCACCCCGAGAAAATGGGGGACGATCTGATCAGTTCCAATGGCGTCTTTCCAAAGTTCATCGTGGAGGAATTGCCGACTGGCGTCAAAGGCCTGCTGGTGGCCGCGATTCTGGCGGCGGCGATGTCGACGATCAGCTCGATTCTCAATTCAATGTCGACCGTGGTGTTGTCCGACATCTGGCCGCGCCTGAGATCGGATGTTCCGGGAGTTCGCGCCGGGCGCGGGTTCACCGTTTTGTTTGGCGCGATCGCAACTGTCCTGGCCTGCTTCGGATCCCGATTCGGCAACATTCTGGAAGCGGCGGTGCTGGTCTCGAACGTCTTTGGCGGCAGTCTGGTGGGCACGTTTCTGCTCGGCATGTTGGTGCGGCGGGTGACCGCGCGAGGGGCACTGGTCGGGATGTTGAGCGGGTTCGGCATGGCCATTTACCTGTGGCAAGGCACGTCGGTCGCGAGTCTGTGGTATGGCGTCTTTTCGCTCCTCGTCGTTTGGGTCGTGGGCCTCTTGATCAGTTTGTTCGAAGCACCTCCTCCGACTGAAAAGTGGCGGGGATTGGCCGTCGGATGAGTGAGAACCGCCCCCTGGAAACTAGTGGCGGCAATGGGGGTGATTTTCAGACCCCAGCAGGATTGTCTCCCGGGTTGGTGAAAGTGGTCAGCGCGGGAGGCGATTTCTCCTTCAGGCACGTGTTCGCGCCGTGTCTTCACCGGAGTTCTAGCGGACACTATTTATTAATTTTTCGGGGAGACCTCGTGGGGGAAAACGAAGGAGAATCGACCAACGCCCAATTTTTACGCTGGAGTTGTGACCGTGGGGCGACGTGGAGGCATGCCAACGACGGTCTAGCCCTGGTCGAATCGGGGACTGGCTCTTCATTCACGAATCCCTCGGCGATCTCTCATGCGTGGCTATGGGAAGATCCGGCGCGACGGACTTGGGTCTATTATACGGTGAACCAACCGTTTACTTGGGGCAGCGAACGACCGGACTGGTCGACGGGAGGGGGCGAGATTCGGAAAATTGAGTTGCGGTTTGATGGTCAAACCTGGCGGTGCTACGGCGCGAGTCAGGTGGTGTGGACTTGTTTCGACCCGTTGCCGAATGGAGCGGGCGGGGGGTATGTAGTCCAGCGCGTGATGTCATGGAACGGGGCCTGCCGGACGCGTCGGGGGACGTTGCTCCTGCCCATTGGAGGGCGCACCACCGTGCCGAATCCCGCCGGCGCATTCTGGCCTCTCAATCGCGTGTGGGTGCTCGAGTCGGTGGACGATGGTGCGACCTGGCGACAGGCCTATTTTGTGGGTGGCTCAGAGAGTTTGGCACTAGCCGAGCCCACATTGATCGAAACAGGAGTGGATGATGAAATTGTGTGCCTGATGCGTTGCCAATACCGCACAGGGAACGAGCTCTACCAAAGCCGGTCAACCGATGGCGGGCATACATGGAGTGAGCCCTTTCCGACCGGTCTGCCCAACGCCAATTGGCACGGTGCCAAACCGTTCCTTTTTCGGACCTCAGATGCCACCTGTTGGCTGGTGCAGACCAACGAACACGCCGGGATCGAGCGCACGAATCTGGCCGTCTTCATGACAGACGATGATGGGTTGCGCACGGGGCGCTGGCGCGCACTGCACACGTTGAGTGTGCGGAACCGAACGGGATGGTGGCCGGGGTCGTGTTATGGATGGCTGGAGCAACTGGAGCACCCTGACGAAGTCGGCGTCGTATTCGGGGCGGTCGGCCCGGATTTCCATAATTTGTTTTTTGGTCGTATCCGTCGGACCGAAATCGAAGCCGGTCCGATCGTGGAGCCGAATGGCGTCTTCGATGAACAGGGCAACGATTTGCCCGAGGAGTATCAAATGGCCGGGAGCAAGGTAGGGAAAGCGTTTAGGTTGGTAACGACTCGATCGCGTTTGGTGGCGACACAGTGGTTTCGGTTTAAAACGTATCCGATGGAGATCCGATTTCGACTGAAGGTGGATCAAGCAACGGTGGATGATGCGTTTCCCTTGATGAGTGCGTGGAGTCGCAATGGCCGATCGCGATTGAGCGCTTTGACGCTAACTCCCCGGGAGGCGCGGCTTCGTATTCATGCAAATCAAATAGAGGTCACCGATTCGAATTCTTTGGCCGATGGAGCCTGGCACGATGTGCGCTGCCGTTTTGATGCGGACTACACGTTCGAAGTCAGCTTGGATGGGGACGCTGTCGCTTGTGGAGAACCGTGTTTTGTCGAGTCAATAGCCCCGCTGACGACGGTGCTTTGGGGAGGC
The DNA here is from genome assembly GCA_963977295.1 of uncultured Opitutaceae bacterium. Taxonomy (GTDB): domain Bacteria; phylum Verrucomicrobiota; class Verrucomicrobiia; order Opitutales; family Opitutaceae; genus Actomonas. The sequence goes on along the minus strand of CAXBOL010000034.1, from coordinate 4,592 downwards.
GGACTAGTTCGACGGGAACGCTGTTCGGTGGGGGTGTCCGCGTTGTCCTATGGATCAATTTAACGATGATGCGCAAGGGGCTTGTTCAGCCTCGAATGCGGTGTTGTCGCCGATAGGCAGCGGGCGTTTGACCAGTGCGAGTTTTAAAGGTGCGGTGAAATGCGACCACATCGGAGAATCCGAGTGCGACGGCAATCGCCTTCACGGGTTCAAGCGTTTCGCTCAAAAGGCGGCGAGCTTCCGTATCGCGGACGGAACGGATGAACTCACCGGCCGGGTGGCCATGCTCCGCCAAAAAAACGGTGCGAAACCGACTGGCGGAGAGGTCGAAGGCTGCGGCAAGTTGGGTGACGCTCGGGCTGTTCGCGAGGTGGTCCCGGACCCAAGTGGTCAAGGGAGCCAGCGGCAACCGATGCAGCGGACGTGGTGCGCGGGGGGTTAAGAGTCCGCCTCCGGTCAGCACTACCGTGAGGCGAGCTTCACGCTCGAGTTGCGCGGCGGGAGGAGGATCGATCGAGAGGGGGCGACTGCCAGCGATGCTCCGCTCCACCTCGCGGATTAGGTCACGGGGATCGGCGGGATTGAGACGCGTCCAGCCTTGGCGTTGAGCCAACAAGGGGGACAAGGCTGCGGGCACTCCCGGTCGCACGGAAAAATGCTGAATGGATACGAGTGCGTAAGCGCTGACCACGTGTCCGGAAAACGCAGTGAAGGGCCAAATAAGCACGCCCTCCTCTTCATCGATTTCCAGCTCTTGATCAGCCGCATGAAAGTGCAGCGCAATCGTTCCTTGATGCACCACGAAGAGATCGTGATGAGGCCAAGTCGCGGGACCGATCTGGTGGTTTTGATCGAAGCGACCATACCCCGCGCGATGAAATGTATAAAAAGACATTTTAATCAATACAGAGGCATTTCAATCAATTGTGCCAATCCTCATAATCAGATAGAATCATCAATATCAATTCTTTGCCTATGACCCTACCCCATCCGAATGTTTTCCCGCCTGCAGCAATGTGCCCTGACCAAGTCGCTGGAACGAAACCGCCAGGCTGGTCCTCCCAAGGAGTCTCCGCGGGTGTCACCCAGTTGACGGTGTTGTTTGCGTTACAGCGCGAATTATTGCGCAGCTCGGCGGCGTGGCTGACCGGGGTGCCATACTGGGATGCGAAGCAGCAACTCGCGCGACATATCCTGGAGGATGCGAAAGCGGCGGAGGCCGTGCTACAACGCTTGCATGAATTGAAGGCATCCGGGGCTGAACACCAATCGGTGCCCGGGGTGATTGCACTCGGCGATGACCTGGCCAAAGCCCCTCAAGGGGATGCGTGGTTGCGGACTCACTACCGAGTGGTAAAACCATGGTTGATTGCTGAGTTGACGTCGTTTCTGCGGCGTAGTGATCCGGTCATGGATTTGCCGACTCACGAAGTGATTGCTCGAGTGCTGACCGGGTGGCAGACTCAAGTTTCATGGTTTGCCGAATTCACCCCGTCGTATTCGTCATGGGAATACACCAATAATGACACGGCAAGCTGGGAGCACAAAATCAAGGAGGTCGTAGCGCTAGCGAGTTTGGACGCACCCGAATTCTATGCACAAACTACGCGGCCATTACGCAACCAAGGTCCTACAGATTTTCAGGGAATCGCGGAGGTTCGCCGTGACGCGACGTTTCGATTGGCCAACGACACGGGATATCCGCGGGAAGGCGCGACCTTTGAGCAGAAACGGTTTTTAGTTTTCTACAACCATACTCAAGAGATGCAGTTTGCCGAGTCACTCGGTGCCATCTTGCACGAAACCGTGGAAATGCCTTGGGCCTTTCATCTCGATTTGGCGCGGCATCTGGCGGATGAAGTGCGCCATGCCGGGATGGGAGAAGCGCGATTGCGGCAGTTGGGCGTCGGGCTGACCGAGATTCCGATGCAGACTCAGCACTACGAGTTCCGAGCAAACATGAGTGCGATGGAGCGGTTTTGTCTAATGACGCTCGTAATGGAAGCGACGGCATTTGAGCGTAAACGTGCCAATGTTCAGCTGTTCGAAGCTGAGGGTGACGAGGTCTCCGCGCTCTACGAGTCCTACGATATTCGAGACGAAATGATGCATACCAATTTGGGTCACGTGTGGGTCCCAATTTTGCTACGAGTCTATCATGACTCGCGCTCGGTCAAGGCCCTCACGGAGCACTGCCGCGGATTAATTGCGCAAGTGATTTCCGCCTATCCAGCCAACGCGGCGAACATGGTTAAGCGTTGATCGTCCGCACTCAGACAGCAGTGCTTTCATACCGCAAACGATACGCTCTCGGCGTGTCGCCATGGGCCTCGCGAAACAAGGCATAAAAGTGTGACAGGTTATTGATTCCCGACTCCATCGCGATGTCGGCAATGGGTCTTGTGGTCACCCTTAACTCGCGGGCGGCATAGTCCATTCGCACGGTATTAACATGTTGCGAAGGGGTGCAGCCCATCGCGGCCCGCATACTCCGCGACACATGTTCATGGCAGCGCCCCGCCGCCTTCACCAATCCCGCCACACCCATTGCGAACACCTCCGGCTGCTTCACGTGCTCGCAGGCTTGCTTCAACCAGTCGGGCATGGGCGGCAATTGCTCCTTCGCGGCCAATCGCACGCTTTCAAGCAGACCCGTGAGAACGTATTCCAAGGCCAACCGTGAGTTTGGCGATCGAGCCAATCGTTCCACCCGCCGGCGAAACGTGGGCAAGGTCGCAGGATTCAACCTCGCCCTGGCCGGCAACCTAGTGGAGGGACTCAGCCAAGGTATGGCTTCATCCGGCCAACGCCTCATCATTTCCCGTCGCACGCAGTCGGGGTAGGCGAGATTAACAAAAGTGAAGCCTTGGTTATCTGCCACCTCTAGACGGTGACAGTCCTTCGGTCGTATAAATATCAAATCTCCGGCATTCAACTGCCGCACCTCCTCGTTGATGCAGTGTCGGCCCACTCCCTTTTCAATCCAAAACACCTCCGAGAAGTCGTGGTCGTGCAGATTTGATACCCGGTTTGGCAGAAAACGAACGAAGGCCTCATGATGCCATGCGTCGGAATCCAGAACCAACTCCGTCCATTTTTTTCGCCTCATAATATCAAATTACCACAACAATTGATCAGTCTAGGGCAAGACGGATCCCTCCTCTTCAGCTAGCATAGTGGCGTGACCCAATCCTCGAAACCTTACCCACCTGCCCTGGCTGGACTATGCTCACATGCCGCCGCCGCTGATGCCGGAATCTCCGTTGATAAAACCGTGCTTCGTTTAAGAAGGTGGGTTTACCTCAAAAGCCAGCTTGTCTTCATCTTCGCCAAGCACTTCAATCCGATCCCGGAATGGGAGGTGAAAGGAGCCATTTCATTGCACCTCTGGCAGGACGCGGAACAAAGCTCGTGGTTTCGACGAAGAGTCACCGAAATGCGGACACCTCCTCACCATCTGGATAAGACGCCGGATCCCGCACTGGACGCGTTTATGCAGGAACTTGAGCACGCCCGTTCCACGATGGAATTTCTGGTCGGAATCTATCGCGTCCTCAAACCCGCGATACGTGCGGCCTATCAACAACACCTGAAAGACGCCCACCCTATCGCCGATCATCCCACACGCCGATTGATCAAATTCGCATTGGAGGAAGAAAAGGAACAAATTCGCTGGGGCGAAGCAGCCATCGAGGCGATGGAACGCCACCATGCAACTCCGGAGCAGAAAGAGGCGTTGGCTGCGTGGGAGACCCATCTTCGGACCTACTTGGCGGCGATGGGTAACATAAATGGAGAAGACGGACGCATCGACGCAACCGACCTACCAACTTCCCGCAGGGAGCAACGCAAACCCACGGGAATCGTCCCGGCCAGAGATGCTCGATTCGCTCACGTATGGCGATCACGGGGGGTGGTGCCAGATTCGTCTCAACCGGTGCATGAACGACTGTGGTGGATGATGAATGTGCGGCTCAACGAAATGCACGTCTCAGAACTGATTGCCACCGTGATCGCGGATTGGCGCGACCAACCCTGGGAGTTTTATCACGATCTGGCCCGGCACCTGTGGGACGAAACCCGTCATTGCATGTTGGGGGAAGTCGCGTTCGCCAGCCAAGGCATCGACATCACCCAAATCCCGACGCATATCGGTTTTGCCGAATACCCCAACCGGGAACTCGCTCCGGCCGAGCGCTACGCTTTTCTGTGGGGTATCGAACAGGGCCTGATGACCAAAACCGGCAAGCAGGCGGAAGTCGCCCTGGCCAAAGCCGGCGGTGACGAGCGAGCGACCGTCTTTCAGGACTTCGACTGGGCCGATGAAGTGCTCCATGCCTCCATCGGTCGGCGCTGGCTTGAGCCTCACTTCAAAACCCGCGAGGCCATGCTGGCCGTCTATGATCGTATTCGCCCCGCCTACGACCAAATGAAAGTCGAGGATCTCAAATTGGCTGGTCGGGACTGGTGGCCGGATTTTTACGCCAAACACCTCCAACAACGTGACCCAAATCTGGGCAACACCTGAATCTGTACCTCAACCGCTTAAGCCCATGAAACTCTGGCTCGCCAGCCCTGACGGTGCCACCGTC
>CAXBOL010000033.1:0-14301 GCA_963977295.1 uncultured Opitutaceae bacterium | reverse complement strand
CTTTTCACTTAAACTTCAACTGCGGCTTTTAGGACGACACGAAGACCGTTCCGCCAAGGGTGCAAGGGGGCCCCGACGGAGTTCATCCGCCGTAGATGATATGAGACGGCACAAAAAAACGCCGCCACTCTTGCGAGTGACGGCGATGAATTAAGCGGTATCCAGACTAAAATTACAGATCAAACGAGGCCGAGAAGATAAACTGCCGGGGATCGATAATGCGATAGGTGGAGATCGTTCCGTCCAGGTAGGCCCCCGTGGCTTGCAGCCCGCCGCCATTCTCGAACACGTTCTTCACGTTGAGCTGAAACTTGGCCTTCACCTTGTCGTTGAACAGCTTGGTGCTGTAGGAAGTGAACAAGTCGACGTAGGTTTCAGATGGCGTGTAGATCGGCCGATACGTGTCGAGCACCAGGATCTTGTTCGACGCCAGGGTGAGATCCAGCGATGGGTCATAATCCATCCCGTAGAACCCGATGTTACCTTTATCGGTCCAGCGCACCGATCCACCCACGCTCATGTGTTTGAGGATGTTGTTATCGGTGATGCCAGCGAGGTTATACTTGGTGTTGAACTTAGCCGAGTATTTGCGCACTTGGGGACGAGGACGACCGACCAGAGCACGGAACACCGACATCGGGGCTTCGACATTACCGGCCAAGTTATCGGCCGCCGACGTGTTGTTATGGTAGCCAATGGAGGTGTTGTTAAATGGCGCACCCTTGATGTAGAACCACAGCAAGTGGCCGGTCGAACCCGTCGGGATCGCATTGGCCGTGCCCCGGTTGGGGTCATCGGCCGCGGTGAAGCGGGGATCTTCGATCGTGGTCCAGATCGGCATACGGGCCGCGATGTAGTCGTCCACGGCGGATCCGGCCGCCGTATTGATCGACTCCATCTTGGTGACCGAAGCACTCACCGTCCAGTTGCGGGTCGGGTTGTAGTTGATTTCCAACTCATCGCCCTTGGATTCCATGTCGTTGACCGCCGCATAGGTGTTGTTGGCCACGATGGTATTCAACCCGTTATACTGGTCGATCGGCATTTGCATCCCGGCGGCAATCTGCTCGGGGGTGGGCGTTCCACCCAACCACGCTGTCACATGTTTCTCCAAGTTCCAGGCGTCGTTAGCGACCAAACCATCGGGACGCATAACGCGTTGGGCCATGGTGCTGATGTCGCCGTTGCGCAGGTCGAGCTGCTTGGTATCATAGTGCACGTAGCGGAGGGAGAGTTTCCCGTCGAACATGCTCATCCAGAGACCCAGATCCTTGGTCGTGCCGGTTTGATTGGGCAACTCGTTCAGGAACAAGTCGTAGGCTGGACCTTGGGCGATAAAGTTGTCCGCCTTGTTGTAAGTGAAGCTCAAGCTGCTGGTCACCTCAGCGAGGAACTGCGTGAAGCCGCTGCCGGTTTCAGCTTCGGACTTGAGGAAATCAAGTTCACGAAACGGACGGGCCACGAGCGAAACGTTCTTGGTCTTGCCGTCGGCAGCCCGCCAGTCGGGGTTCCATTGGTTGGAGGCCGTGAAGTCGTATTCCCGCAGGTCGGAGGTCAACGTGGCGAAAGGCGCATTGCGGTCATACACGGTGTCTTTACGGAGACCGAAGGTGCCCACCAATTGGCCGTCGAAGAACGTGCTTTGGAGCACGCCACCGACCGTCTTGACCACGGTTTGGCGGCTAGCGCCACCGCCGCCGCCGTCGGGGCTCGGAGTCCAACCGATCTCGGAGGTATCATAGTTCATCGCGCTGGCCGAGGAGCCCCAGACGTAAGGGAGACTGACGCCTTCAGGGAAATAGCTTGGCGCGTATTCGATGCCACCACCGACGGTGTTACCCACGTAATATTGCTCGTTGAGACGGGCATAATTACCCGGGGCGATCGGATAAAGCGTATTGGTATTTGAACCCGTGCGGTTGCCCAACGGCGTGTTCAGCCCGGCATATTTTTGCTGCCAAGCCGTGTCGAGGGCCAAGGCGGAATGCCGATAGGAGTATTGGCGATCCTGACGGTCCTTGTATTCGTAGTAACCCAAGAGCTGCTGACTGCCGAGCCACTTGCTCAGACCGTCATCCTGAGAAAAATCGAGCCGATAGACCGACTGGGCGCGGGACGTGTCCCACAACTGCGACTTGTCGCGCAGGTAAGGCTCGTTGCTGCGCAAGTAGGGGCGACCGAAGTAAGGATTGGGCGTGCCATCCAGATTGAATTGGTTCACGTCGACCTGAAGTTGACCGACGTTGCTGTTCACACTGGCCGGACCCATCGGTTGGTTTTCCAAGCGTTTGACGTCCTCACGCATGAAGGTGCCTTGAAACGCGAGGGTCTGCTTCGGCGTGTTGAGAATGACCTGGTCGAGCTGCACCATGTAGGTGTCGACGTCATCCCAGGCCTTGCTGTTGCCCGCCAGATTGATCTCCGTCCAGTCGTAGATCGACTTGTCCGCGATCGGCGCCACCACGCTGTTGATGAGCGGTTGGTTGCCGTTGTAAGGAAGATTCGACCTCGTGGTCACCAGACCGACTCCGGTATAGGATGCACCGATCGGATCGATCGCAGCCAAGGCGCCTGAAGTATAGCGAGGCAAGGCCCAGTAGGAGGGCTCGCCCGGTGCGCCGATCATGAAGGGCGAACGATTTTCTGCACCGCTGAAGAACGAAGGCGTGGACGTATACGGCGTGGTCGAGCCGAGGACGTCACCTCGACCATAAACCTCACCGTTGGCCTTTGTGACCAAGCCGGTGATAGGATTCCACGCTGGTTTACCGGCATTGATCCAAGGCGTGTAGTAGTCACGTGGAGTCGTGAAATTCGGTCGCACCATGGTGTTTTTGTATTTATACCAAGACGCCGAAAGGGTCGTGTTCTTGAAGGGTTGGACCTTAACCTGAAGGCTGAGGCGGCTCGCGTCTTCACCCGAGGGCTTGCGGATGAAGCCGGTGTGCTGGTCGGCGTAACTGGCGCGGACGGCGAGCTTGTCGTTCAGCTTGCGATTCACATCGAGCGATGCGCGCCATCCGCCGTAGCTGTCAGCCCGCATTTCCAATTTGTTGAAGTCACGGGACAAGTTGGCCGTGGCCGGCGCTTGATTGACGGTGCCGGACGCATTGCCCAAACCGAAGATGTTGGCGTTCGCGCCCCGGCTCAATTCGAGCGAATCCATCCAAAGCGGATCAACTGGCACGCGGCCTGTCATACCGATGTTATTGAACGCGATGTTCGCGTTACCGATACCGCGGACCCGGTTGGCGTTGTTCGGGTCAAGGCTCACTTGGTCAACCACTGCCCCCGTGCGGTCAGTCTCGAACAAGGAGAAGGAACCGGTGCCCTCCGTGCTCGCCATGTAGTCGAACGCATCATTGATATCGAGGATGGCGAAGTCGGCCATCTGCTCTTTGGTCATGACGGTGATCGACTGGCCGAGGTCCTCAATTTTCGAATTAAGGCGAGTGCCGGACATCGTGTTCGACTGGAAGTAACCATTGGTTTCCGCCGTCACTTCGAACGGCGAGAGCGTAACGGTTTCTTCAGATTCAGCCGTTTCCGCGGCAGACTGCGCGAAGAGTGAGGAAACGGGACTCAAACAGGCGGACACTAAAAGCGCAGACAATTGCCAGGGCACGCCGCGCGCATTTCTAATTTTCTTGAAGTCAGGTGAGTTCATTAGTCTTGGGGATGGGATTTCATTTTGGGTAAGCGCGAGGGTCTTTGACGCGCTCTTGAATGGAATTAACCACCCCATCATATCACTTTTTTACGGTCATCTATACCGCCCCTTTGCAATTAAATGCCGGGATAATAGTGCATTTAGGGTCATTTAAAGTGCACATCACTCGATGCCAAACCATGCCCCAGGGTGAAGCTAAATAATGATGGATCACATTATTCTGCTGCAATTTGGCCAACTTTTTACCGCTCCAAAATTTTACCGAAAATCGCCCTCTTTCGGTCGGTGACCTTTCCGTTCCGGCGCGTTTTCTTAGAAAAACTATTTTTGAGATAAATTCGCGGGTGAACGTGTTATTCTAATCTGAATCGGGTAGCCCTTAGGCGCAAAATATAGCTCGAATGCCGTGGCCCGCATCCAGCCAAAAGCGTCGATTCCCACGGCTCCATCAACCGCAGAACCCTGCGGATTACCCCGAGCTGCAAAATCAGTCCGGAATCACCCGGAAACTTATCGGACACGTTCGGCGATCAAGGACGGCATCATCTGAAGAAGATCTCCCGACTTGATGGTCGAGTTCACCCCGCCCGCCGGAGGCTCTCCGCCGGAGCTCCATGTGCGCCATAGCCCCCTTTCAACCGCCGCGTCTGGGTGAACTAATACCAACGTCTTTTGAGCAACTGACTTTAGAGCCCTTTGTTCTGAGGTAGGGCGTGACCGCCCTCCGTCGTCCCGCTGAGCAGGGACATGGGCGGACACGCTGGGCCCGCCATCAGGCTGATGACTCCAAAACAACTTCCTCCCCACCCCACCGCCGACGGCCCAGCGGCGGGTCCGCCTTAGCCTTGTGCGAAGGCTGGGTCCGTCCCTACCTTTCTATCGTCCAAATCATTCAAGACGTTGGGATAAACGGATGAATATTGGTGACGCCGTCGAGCCAACCGAACTCACCAAGCCCCAATCACGAAAACGCCGCCACTCCTGCGAGTGACGGCGGGGAACTGAGCGAACTGAAGTCGACGCTTACAGATCGAACGATGCAGACAGAATAAACTGCCGCGGATCGATGATGCGGTAGGTCGAAGCCGACCCGTCCAAGAAGGCTTGGGTGGCCTGCAGGCTGCCGCCGCTTTCAAACGCGTTCTTCACGTTCAACTGGAACTTCGCCTGCACCTTGTCGTTGAAGAGCTTCGTCTTGTAGCTGACGAACAGGTCGACGAAGGTTTCGGACGGGGAGTAGATCGGACGGTTCGTGTCGAGCGTCAAAATCTTGTTTTCAGCCAGCGTGAGGTCCTTGGCCGGATCATAGCCTTGGCCGTAGAAGCCGATGGCAGCCTTGTCGATCCAACGCAGCGATCCACCGATGGTCATGTTCTTGAGGATCTCGTTGTCGCTGATGCCGGCGAGATTATACCGCGTGCTGAACTTGCCGGTGTATTTGCGAATCTGGGGCCGAGGACGACCGACCAGGGCGCGGAACACCGCCATCGGAGAATCCACATTGGCAATGAAACGTGACTCCGGCGATTGGCTGGAGTCGTAGTTGACGAGGGTTCTGAATTCGGAGCCTACGATACCCCAAAAGAGCAAGTGGCCGGTGGGGCCAACGGGCAGGTTCGAGTAATCGCCCGTAAGGGCAATCGGACCGCCCGCCCTCTCATCCACATTCGTGGTGCTGAGGATATCAACCGGTGTGTAGGTCGTCCGGGTGAAGCGCGGGTCTTCAATCGTGGACCAAACGGGCAGACGCTGAGCGTAATACTCGTCGACGGTGGCCCCGGCAGACGAATTGATGGACTCATTTTTGGTGACCGAAGCACTAATTGTCCAGTGACGGTTGGGGTTGTAGTTGATCTCCAACTCGTCACCCCGAGAAACCAGATCCTGCACCGCAGCATAGGTGTTGGTTTCAACGAGTTCCTTCAAGCCACTAAACTGCTCCAAGGGCATCTGTAGTCCTGCGGCCATGACATCGTCGGGTGGGGTTTCTCCATCGAGATACCCGAGCCAGCCTTTGACGTGCCGCATCAGGCTCTGGCGATCATTGGCGACCAAACCATCCATCCGCATGATGCGTTGGGCCAAGGTGCTGACGTCACCGTTGCGGAGGTCGCTCTGCTTGGTTTCGTAGTGCACGTAACGGAGGGAGAGCTTGTTGTCGAAGACGCTCATCCAAAGTCCCTTGTCGATGGTCGTGCCGGTTTGATTGGGCAGCGGGTTGAGGAACAGATCCTTGGCCGGGCCCTGGGCAATGAAGTTATCCGCTTCATTGTAGGTCAGACTCAGGCCGCTGACTGCTTCGGCCAGGAAGCGGCCGAATCCGCTGCCGCTATCAACTTCAGACCTGAGGAACTTGAGGTCCCGGAAGGGACGGGCGACGATCGAGAGGTTCTCGCTCTTGCCGCCCGCTTCGCGCCAGCCTTCATTCCACTGGCGGGACGCCGCAAAGTCGTATTCGCGGAGATCACTAGTCAGCTTGGCGAAGGGAGCATTGCGGTCATACACGGTATCTTCACGTTTACCGAAGGTGCCGATAAGCTTGCCGTCGAGGAATGAGCTCTGAAGCACGAGACCGGTGGTCTTGATCACGTTCTGTTTCGCGGCGTTGCCCGCGCTGCCATCGGGACTCGGGGTCCAGCCGATCTCCGATACGTCGGAACGCATGGTGCTAGCCGAGGATCCCCAGACGAAGGGAGCGCTGATGCCTTCGGGGAAGTAACCCGGCGCGTATTCAATGCCACCGCCCCAGGTGTTGCCGACATAGTATTGCTCATTAAGGCGGGCATAGTTGCCGGCGACCCGGTAGGCGGGGTCCGTGTTGGAGGTCGTGCGGTTGCCCAGCAGGGTGTTGGACGCCGCATAAGCCTGTTGCCAAGGTTGATCGAGGGCCAGGGCGGAATGGCGATAGGTGAAGATGCGATCCTGGCGATCCTTGTATTCGTAGTAGCCGAGGAGCTGCTGCGTGCCGAGCCATTTGCTCCAGCCATCATCATCGGTGAAATCCAAACGATACACACCTTGAGCGCGGGAGGTGTCCCACAACTGCGAGATGTCGCGCAGGTAGGGCTCGTTGACGCGCAGGTAGGGCTTTCCGTAATAGGCATTGGGACTGCCATCGAGATTCACTTCATTTACATCGACCTGTAGTTGGCCGACGTTACTGTTCACACTTGCACGACCCATAGGGAGGTTTTCCAACCGTTTGACATCCTCTCGCATGAAGGTGCCCTGTAGCGCCAGGGTCTGCTTCCGGGTGTTCAAGACGAACTGGTCGATCTGGGCCATGTAGATGTTGGTGTCGTCCCAAGCCTTGCTGTTGCCCATCAGATTGACGTCGGTCCAGTCGTAGATGGACTTGTCTTGGATGGGGCGGGCCAACGAATTAAAGAGCGGCTGTTGTGACGCGGAGTAGCTGTCCGAGGGCTTGGTAGTCAAAAGACCGGTGCCGGTCAGGGAGGCGGCATACGGATCAGTATTGGCCAACGCCCCCGAAGTATACCGGTTGGCGGTCCAGTAAGGCGTCATACCTGGTGCGATCCGAAACGTCGCCCGGCTTTCCGCGCCGCCGAAGAAGGAGGGCGTGCCCGAATAGGGCGTGGTGGAGCCGAGAACGTTGCCATTGCCGTAGACGTCTCCGTTGGCCATTGTGACCAAGCGGGTGATGGGATTCCAGCCCGGTTGGCCGGCTTTGACCCAGTCTGTGTAATAGTCACGCGGGGTGGTGAAGTTGGGACGAACGGCGGTGTTATCATAACCATACCACGAAACAGCGATGGTGGTGTTGCGGAACGGCTTGGCTTTCACCTGCAGACTGAGGCGCTGGGCGTCCTCCCCGGAGGGCTTGCGTTCGAACCCGGTGTGCTGCTGGGCGAAACTGGCGCGAACCGCGAGTTTGTCCGCAATGAGCTGCCGGTTCACGTCGAGCGACGTGCGCCACCCTCCGTAGCTGTCGCCCCGTAATTGGACCCTGGTGAAATCGCGGCCGAGGTTGGCCGTGGAAGGTGCTTGGTTGACGGTGCCCGCAGCGTTGCCCAAACCAAAAATGTTGGCGTTGGGACCGCGGCTTAACTCGAGCGAATCCAGCCAGAGTGGGTCGACCGGAACGCGACCGGTGGTCGCGATGTTGTTGAACGCGATGTTGGCGTTGCCGATACCCCGAACGCGGTTGGCGTTATTGGGATCGAGGCTCACCTGGTCGATAACGGCCCCCGTGCGGTCGGTTTCGAACAGAGAGTAGGAACCGGTGCCTTCCGTGCCGGCCATGTGATCGAACACGTCGTTGACGTCGAGCATGGCGAAGTCCGCCATTTGCTCCGTGGTCATCACCGTGATCGATTGCGCGAGGTCCTCGATCTTCGAATTCAGGCGCGTGCCCGACATTACGTTGGACTGGAAATAACCATTTGTTTCCGCCGTCACCTCAAAGGGAGACAGCGTTACAGGTTCTTCCGACTCTGCCATCTCTTCCGCTGTTTGGGCGGATACGGAGACCAGAGGAACTAAACAGGCTGACACTAAAAGCGCGGACAGGTGCCTGGGCACACCACGCGTTGATCTGACACTCTTTAAACCATGCGAGTTCATGTGTTTGGGGATGTTATTACGTTATTAGGGGTGGCGCGGGGATTTTTGATGCGCCGATGAATTTATAACCCGATGCCATGATAGCGTTTTTTTACGGTCAGCTATACCTTTCATCCTGAATAAAGTGCCGGGATAATAATCATCCCTCAGAACGTGATTAGCCGCTTTTTCGGCCTCAAATTGTCGAAACCCCTACCATATCCTTTTTTTGAATACTTTAACTCGAAGCGCGTTTTTACTTTTAAAATCTGTAATGATCACGCGTCGAATTGCTGCCGCGACCCACTCTACCCTTCCACGGTGCTGAGGGAGCCATTTGCCGGCACTGCTTTGGTTTCAACCCTTTGCCGACGATAAAACTATGCCCCAACCAACCCGAACCTAGGGCGGAGTGTGACTGTCGAATCCTGCATAGTTAAAGTCACCCCGTGCGATTCACTAATGGCTCTTGGGAGCCGCTTATTCTAGCCTTTACCGCGAATGGGAGGAACCAACTTCAAATCCGTGTCCCACGGAAACATGACCCACATTTCCTGCGGGAACTCTTCGATAAAGACGTCCACCACCGGCTTGCCCGCCGGCTTCGCGTAAAGCGTGGCAAAATACGCCTTCGGCAACAGCTTGCGCACCACTTGCGCCGTGCGCCCCGAATCGACCAAATCATCGATCAGTAGAAACCCGTCCCCGTCGCCTTGCACGCCCTTGAGAATCGAGACCTCCGACTGCGCTTGGCCCACTTGGCCCTCTTTAGTCGCCAAGTAACTCGTCACACATATTGTATCCACCAGACGGATATCCAATTCCCGGGCAATCAAGGCGGCCGGCACAAGTCCACCTCGAGTGATCGCGATGATGCCCTTCCATTCCCCTTTTTCGTGCAGCACGGCGGCCAGTTGGCGGGCGTGGCGATGAAGCTCCACCCAGGAAATGATCACCTCGTCTTTGTAATTCGGCATAATAAAATATTTCTAACGGGACCGGCCAGGCCAGCAACTACTCAGCGCTGATGGCGGTCACTTCGATTTCAATCACGCAACCCACGTGGGCGAGGCCTTTGACCTCCAGCAACGTGCTGGCGGGCTTAAACTCCCCGAGCAGTCGATCCCGCACCACGGTGTATTTTTCATAATCGGGCATGTGCGTCAGATAAGTCTGCAAACGCACGATGTCGCCCAATCCCATCCCTGCGGCAGTCAGAATTTCCTCGATCAACGTAAAGATGAACTCCGTCTGTGCCGTCACATCATTCGGCGCATAAACCGATCCATCCAAAGCCCGGCCAATCTGGCCAGTCACAAACAACATCCGACCGCCCCCGGGTAACGATACACTCACGGCCGGACTGTAGGCCCCTCGCGGTGCCGCCTGTCCGTCTACGTATATGTGATCTTTCTTCAGTGAGGTCATAAAAATGGGGGTCGAATTCGTGCAAAAAAACCGCTGACACCAACGTCGGGGTTCGTCCGCCGCGCTGCAAGTTCTCTGCCAACCCTTTGCTGCCGCCGGTATTTCTGGCGTCAATTCTCCCCCCGCCATCCACTCCCCCGAGGAAGCAAACGTGGCCTTTCGTTTACTCTCCGGGTTTCTCCGCACTCCGCAGTGCTTGGGACCGGTGAATCAGGAGTCAGATCGAGGAGGGCTACCGCGCGCTCCCAGATATCATTCACTCTGACCATCTGCGGTTTCGCCAAATCGCGCGTTTTGACGCACTTTTTTCGATTATGTTGGGGTGCTGGGGCACCGGAGGATTGGTTTTTAGTATTTGCGAAGGTGCTTTGCGGATTGCGAATACCGGCAACCACAAACCCGCCCCATTTCGGGTGGACCCGCGGGAGTTGTGTAGAAAAGTGTGTTGAACGATTTCGACATAATTTCCTCTAGCTGCTAGGCCTAGGCCAACGGAAAGTATCCGCAGAATTCACCCCGTTTCCTCCGGCGAAGCGGAGACCCCGTCGGTCTGACCACGACGGGCACGCCTTGCGGGACGAAGTAAACGCAGGATGTGTTAAGGCGTATATTACCGGCGCCCTGCCTCCGGTCTGGCAGTGGCGCGGCTGACGTTTAGCGCCGGCAGAAGGAGGCGATTCAACGATTTACGGGATGACCCTTTTTCCGACTCCGTTTTCTGAATCCTGCGGCTAAAGGTAGAAGTAAATCGGCCGTCACAGACCGAGCTGTTGCAAAAGCTCCTCGACCGTCAACCGATGATGCGCGGCCACCGGCTTAAGCACGCCACCTAGGAGCGTGCCGGTTTTCAATGGCTTGTGGGCGGGCACGGTCACATGATGTGGGCCGTTGATCGTTGTCGTCAGGCGGATGTGCGAGCCACCCTGCCGCACGCGCTCATAGCCAAGTACCCGCAACGCCTTGACCAGTTTAGTCCCGTCGACGTCGCGCGGGATTTTCACACCGCGAGCACCTCGTCGCGCACGAAGTGAAGGCGGATCACTTTGGGTAATTCGCCGGGGACTCCGTCGCCAAAGTGGCACTGCACCGCCTCGCGCACCATCTCGCGCAACTCAACGAGCGTATCGCCCTGCGTCGCGATTGCATGCCCCAACGCGGTGGCTACGTAGCCGCCTTCCACCGGATCCTCGGTCACTTCAAAGATGATCTCACTCATCACCCGGACCCTACCTCCGCACTTTACGCACGCAAGCTCATCCTCAGCGGCGGCGCTAACCAGTGGTTCAAGAATTCACTATTGCCCCGCGTTCACACTTCGTCTTCGGCCAGTTCGAGCCAGCCGGAATGCGTGACACGGCTGGTCTTGCAGGAGCCCTGCCTTCGGTCCCGTCCTGCAGGACCAATCCGGCCCCGACGGGGTTTCTGCCCGGAGGACTGAGCGCATGCGCCTTGCGGGAGAGCGAGGGAGCGAACAGACGACGTGAAAGACTGGAGGAGCAGCGCGACTGAAGACTGGCGCAGCGTGTGCCGCTTGATTCAAACAACATGTTCGGAGAAATCATAAATCATTGGACCCTTTTTGCTGCCTTCCACGGGGCTGCCTGCGGCAGGGGCTTTGCCCTCGCACTTCGTGCGCCCCTTCTTCGCTTCGCTTCGTCGAACCCAACGGGCTTCGAACTCGGTCCTTCGGCCCAACCGCCAAAAAAACCCGCCTCGAGAGGCGGGTTTTAAAGTGGCGTCCCCACGGGGATTCGAACCCCGGTTACATCCGTGAAAGGGAGGTGTCCTGACCGGGCTAGACGATAGGGACGTAAAGAACCGGAGGCCGGACCGTAGAAATCGTTTCGCGCTGCGCAAGGCCAAATTTCATTTCTTAATTTCCTCATTTGCTTTCCGAGCCGCTTAGGCCCCTTCTTCTCCCTATGTA
Source organism: uncultured Opitutaceae bacterium (assembly GCA_963977295.1). Lineage (GTDB taxonomy): Bacteria > Verrucomicrobiota > Verrucomicrobiia > Opitutales > Opitutaceae > Actomonas. Next base: position 2,713 of record CAXBOL010000033.1, on the reverse strand, counting down.
TGGCATGGTCAATCAAGCAATCGAGGACATGGTCTGCGAAATCCATGGCGAAGAGGTTTGGGAGCAAATCAAGGCCAAAGCAGGCGTCGATGTCGACGTCTTCATCAGCAATGAGGGCTATCCTGACGACTACACCTATCGCCTTGTCGCGGCCGCCAGTGAAATCAGCCAGACCCCGGCCGACGAAATTTTAGTCGCTTTCGGCGAACATTGGGTGCTCCGCACCGCCATGGAGGGTTACGGCGAGCTCATGCACGCCGGCGGTGAAACCTTGAAAGACTTTCTGGTCAACCTCCCCAATTTTCATACCCGCGTCGTCATTATCTACCCAAAATTGCAACCACCCCGGTTTGAGGTGTCGGACGTGACCGAAAATTCGCTTCACCTTCACTACATCACCCACCGAGATGGCTTGGCCTCATTCGTCGTCGGCCTGCTGAGCGGACTCGGGAAAATGTTTAAGACCCCCACCACCACCACTTTGGTCGCCAGCCGCGCCGCCGGCGACAATCATGAGATCTTCAAAGTCGAGTGGTGAAACCCGCCCCTGAAAACGAGTTTATCATCGATTCCGCCACATTTGAGCGGCTATTCCCGTTTTTCCTAAAAATCGATGCAGCTGGCAGGATCTGCCGACTCGGAACCTCACTCCGCCGAATTTACCCAAACCTCGAACCCGGCACCCCGTTCGTAGCTGTTTTTAGTCCTTTCCGGCCGGAAGGCCATTTCACTGTAGCGGCCTTCCGCGATGCGCCCAAGGTCCTGTTTGTCGTGCGTGACGCAGCCTCGGGTCTTATGTTACGCGGCCAGACGGTGGCGGATGACGACGGTGGGTTCATTTTCGTCTGTTCGCCGTGGATTTCTGACCCCGCCGATTTGAGCAAATTCAGTCTCAAAATCGAGGACTTCGCCGTGCACGACTCAGCGATCGATTTGCTCCACGTCTTGCGCTCGCAGAAAATGGCGACCGCCGACCTGAAACGGCTCACCGAGAAACTCACCAAGCAGCGCACCCAACTCAAGGAGACCAACGCCCGCCTTACCGCCCAGGAAGCGGAAACGCGCACGCTCGCCTTGATCGCAGAACGGACCGACAACGCCGTGGTGTTAACCGACGCTCGCGGCCGGGTCGAATGGGTAAATGCCGGATTCACCCGACTCACTGGCTTCACCGCTGAAGAGGTCCTCGGCCAAACCCCCGGCAACTTGCTGCAGGGACCCGAGACCGATCCTGCCAAAATCGAGTTCATGCGCGAACGCATCGCCGCCGGCGAGGGTTTCCGTATCCAAATTCTGAACTACAGCAAGACGCGGCAGAAATACTGGGTCGATTTTGAAGTGCGGCCCATCCACGACAAGGAGGGACGGCTCAAGCACTTCATGGCGATCGAGACCGACATCACTGAGCGCCGCTCCACCGAAGCCAATCTCCGGGTGCAGTTCAAGGTTTCCCAGCTTCTGGCCGCCGATGCACCGCTGGATGAGGTCGCCCATAAACTACTCGAGACCATCGGCTCTGAACTTGAATGGAACATCGCCAATCTCTGGATGTTCGACCCTGCCACCCAAGTGCTGCGACGCGCCACCACGTGGGCCAAGGACGAGGCGCTGGCCGAGAATTTCCTCCGTGCTGCGCAACAAGATACGCTTTCATGCGAAATAGGGTTACCCGGGCTTATCTACCGCACCGGTAAGCTACACTGGGTGGAAAACATGGGCGACTTCCCGAGCTGCCCACGCAGTTTTGCCGCTCATCAATGTGGTCTGCATTCCGCCGTGGGCTTTCCGATTCGTTTTAACGATCGAACCTTGGGCATGGTGGAATTGCTTTCCCTCAACCAAGAGCCAAGTGACGAATCCCAACTCCGCGCGCTCGAGTCGCTGGGTTCCCAAATCGGTCAGTTCGTCGAACGCACGCTGGCCCGGGAAGAGTTGCAACAACGCAGCGAGGAACTCGCCCGCCTCAACGTCGAGCTGGCCGCCGCCAATAGCACCAAGAACCAGTTCCTCGCCAGTATCAGTCATGAGATTCGCACGCCCCTCAATGGCGTGATTGGTGCTGCGGAGTCCCTCGAACCGACCGCACTCAATCCCGAGCAGCGGGAGGCGCTCGAAATCGTGAATTCTTCCGCTCATCACCTTCACGCCGTGCTCAACGACGTGCTCGATTTTTCCCGCATTGAGGCCGGCCACGTTGAGCTCCTGCCGGAACCCACCCCGCTGAACGCGTTCGTGCGCGACACGGCCCGGATCTTCGCTGGCGTCGCCCGCGACAAGCAGCTGGAGTTTGCGGTGGATAACGATCTCGATCCAGACGTCACCGTCTCAATTGACCCGACCCGGCTCCGCCAGATTCTCGTCAACTTGCTTGGCAATGCATTTAAGTTCACCGCCACCGGCTCCGTCACGTTTCGGGCTCAGCTCCTCCCCGGCGACGGCACCCCACAGCTCCAATTGGAGATCGCCGACACCGGCATTGGCATTCCCCCTCAACAGCTCGAACAGTTGTTCAAACCGTTCAGCCAACTCGATTCCTCCCGCACCCGCAAATACGGTGGCACGGGGCTGGGATTGGCGATTTCTCGACATCTCGCCACGATCATGGGTGGAACGATCGACATCGATCCCGCTCACCAACCCGGCAGTCTGTTTAGAGTTATCGTTCCAGCGCCGCTGACCACTTTGTCCGCCACCAAGTCGCACCAGCCTTTCC
>CAXBOL010000032.1:0-14431 GCA_963977295.1 uncultured Opitutaceae bacterium | reverse complement strand
AGGTAAAAACGGTCAGCCTAACGCCCTCCGTTCCTCGTCCTCCTACTCGTTCTCTTTCTCCGCACCGCAGACCCCGGCCCCAGTCCGACTTTGGTGCGCTTTAGCGTGATTTAGTGGGCCCCGATCCGAGTCCTCCCACTCCTTCAATCCCCATCGTAGTGGGATCCTTCAGCCCGCCCGGTTTCAGTTCCACCGGTAGGAGCCGTGCTTGCACGCGATCCCTCCTGCCCCACCACCTGTCTCCTCAGTTTCACCCAACCGGGCGTATCCCACGCCACCGCATTCATCGCAAGCAAGCTCGACTCCTACATCGGCCCACCCGCCGCGTAGTGCGGTCCTTCAGCTGGCATCTTATCCCCATGCCTCTCCGCGCCAAACCGAGAACGAGAACGATTCCCCCCACACTCGCCCCACTCCTATCGTGTATTTTGTGATAAAAAACACCGGCAGCTCACGCTCCCTCAACAGCTTGCGATTTTCCTCCAAACTCAGTGTTGTCAGTTCCCTAGATTAGTGTTCATTTGAACACTATGTCGCAGGAATTAACCGATCGTCAAAAAGCCGTGCTCGACTTCGTGCATGCGCACCGCGAACAGCACGACGAGTTTCCCACCTTACGGGAAATTCAGGCACACTTCGGCTTCGCCAGTCCCTTCGCCGTCACCCGTCACTTGCAGGCGCTCGAGAGAAAAGGAGTGCTCACCCGCCAGCCCGGCAAAGCACGCGCCTTCACGTCCCCCGCGAGCCCCAAGCGCCCGCCCCTAATCCAGATCCCCGTCTTTGGCGTCATCCCCGCCGGCCTCCCCGCCGCCAACGCCCAATACGTTGAACCCGACGAAACGGTCTCGGTCGATGCTGCCTCTCTCGGTCTCCGCCGTAACGCCCGCCTCTTCGGGCTCCGCGTGCGCGGTGACTCCATGATCGGCGCCAACATCATCGAGGACGACATTGTCTTCCTCTCCCCGCGCGAACCCACGCCCGGCCAAATCGTTGCCGCCCTCATCGACGGCGAGTCCACCCTCAAACGTTTCTTACGCCAACAGGGCCGCGTCTTTCTCCGGGCAGAGAATCCCCGCTATCCCGACCTCATTCCCGCCACCGAGCTGACCATCCAAGGCGTCATGGTCGGCCTCCTCCGCCGCACCACCCCGACCTAATCCTAATCGTTCTCATTCTCCGCGCCACAGGCCCCTGTCTCTCAGTTCCACGCCCGCCGACCGTAGTGCCGTGCTTCAGCCGGCATCTCCCGTGCCTCCCAGTTCCTCCTGTCGTGCCGTTAGGGTAACTTAGGCCGCTGTTCTTTTCTCTCAGCTCCACATTCTAGGCGAAACGGTAGTGGAGCCCATTCGTGTTCATTCGTGGTTAAACCCTCCCTCGCCGCTTCGCGCTCACGCGCTTCGTGTGATAAAAAAATTCAATCTCTTCACCTTCTCCCTTGTCTCCTGCACCCGCTCAACTGGCTGCGCTTCGGCACCTCATCGCCGCGCGCTATCCGTCCGCTTCCCGGACGGCGGGTGATTGCTTGCCCACCGACCTCTCCGCGATCGACGGACCCACCCACGGTGGCCTCCCCACCGCCGCCCTCACCGAGCTCGTCTGCCCCAGTCCCAGCTGCGGCAGTCACCTCCTCCTTGGCCAACTGCTCGCCGCCACCCGCCAACGTGGCCAACGCGTGGCCCTCGTCGATCCCTCCCATACCTTCGATCCCGCATCGCATCCAGCGTCCGACCTCGAACACCTCATCTGGGCGCGCGACTGCGACACCCCCACCGCCCTTACGGTTACCGATCTTCTTGCCCGCGATGCCAACCTGCACCTCGTCATCCTCGACCTCACTGCCGCCCCCGCTCACGCGCTCCGCCGTATCCCTGCCTCCCTTTGGTATCGCCTGCAACGCGCCGTCGAAACCACCGCCCTCGCCCTCCTCGTCTTCTCACCTCGCGCCCTCGTGCCCAGCGCTCAACTCCGCCTCCAACTCACCAAAACCCACCACCTCACCGCCCTCGACCAAGACCGCCCCGACCTCCTCCCACTGCTCACTCCCACCCTCACCCGCCAACGCCAATCCCACGCCCTCAGCGCCTAGTGAAGCCTGGTAACGCCGAGCTCCAGCTCGGCCCCATATCCTCTTCCTCAACACCACCGGCCCCAGCCTCCCAGTAGAATCCCATCCAAGAACGAGTAAGAGAACGATTTCTCCTTCCATCACCCTCCCCTGCTTTCGTGTATTTGTTCCTCAGTCGCCCAAAGGGCACCCACATCGTCACCCCTTCGGGGCACACCCTCACGGGTGCACCATCTACGCGCTTTCGCGCTTCGTCGTGGCTAAAAAATCCCTGCCTCTCAGCCCAAAACAAAGCCTAGGCGAAGCGGTAGCGAAGCCCATTCGTGTGCATTCGTGGTTAAAAAACAAACCAGTCAGCGTCTCCCTCCGTGGTTAACCCAAACTCAAAATCTCCCGCCGCCTTCGCCGTCCTGCGTCTTGCCAATTTTCCGCTGCAGGCCCTGCTCAGTCTCGAACCCGAGCTCGCCGACACCTCCCTCGCCTTGCTCGACGGCGAACGTAAACGCGCGCTCGTGCTCGCCTGCACCGACCTCGCCCGCACCCGCGGCGTCGAGCTCGGCCTCACCGCGCCTTCCGCCCTCTCCCGCGATCCTTCCGTTCTGCTTCGTCAACGCCATCCCGGGGCCGAAGCCGAAGCTCGGGCCGCCCTCCTTGCCGTCGCGCAAACCCTCTCTCCTCTCGTCGAAGACACCGCTCCCGGCATCGCGACCATCGACGTCACCGCCCTGCCCGCCGACCAACGTGCTCCGCGCCTGCACGCCGCCCACGCCCGCCTCACCAGCCTCGGCTTCATCCCCACTGCCGGCCTCGCGCCCACCCCTCTCCTCGCCCTCTACGCCGCCAAAAATATTTCTCGGTCTCTGCCTCCTTCTTCGTTCTCGGATCCTTCCTCTTTCTCCGCTCCCCAAACCACCCACGCCTCACTCCCGCCTCCGCCCTCCCCGGTGCAGATCATCACCCACGTTCGCGCCTTTCTCGCGCCCCTCCCCCTCAGCGCGGCTGATCCCACCCCGGATCACCTCCACATTCTCCGCCTCTGGGGCATCCGCACGCTCGGCGACCTCACCGCCCTCGCCAAAGCCGACATCGCCCAACGTCTCGGCCCCGAGGGCCTCGCCCTCTACGAACGCGCCGCCGGCGAAACCACCCGCCCACTCCAGCCCGTCGCGCCTCCCCAAACCTTCACCGCCCAACTCGACCTTGAGTTCGCCATCGAAACCCTCGAGCCCCTGCTCTTCCTCCTCCGCCGTTTTGTCGATCGTCTCGCGCTCGATCTCCGCGCCGCCGGACTCGTCGCCGCCGAACTCGAACTCACCCTCACGCTCGACAACGACAAAACCCACCAGCGCACCATCCGTCTGCCCGAACCCACTGCCGCCCCCGACCTGCTCTTCCGCACCCTCGAGTCGCACCTTGGCACCGTGCAAACCGATTCTCCCATCGTCGCCGCCCATCTCACTCTCCACCCTGTCCGCCCCCTCCACCGCCAACACGGACTCTTTGATTCCAGTCTCCGTGATCCTCACGGCTTCGCCGAAACCCTCGCCCGCAGCGCCGCCCTGCTCGGGTCGAACAACATCGGCACCCCGCAGCTCACCGACTCCCTTCGTCCCGACTCCAGCGGCGACTGGTGGCAACCCAACCAAGCCTGGGCCCGCGAAGAGTGGGACATCGCTCTCCCTCCCCCCGGCGGCCTCTACCGCCTCATCGAAACCCCCACCGGCTGGTATCTGGAAGGTGAATACGACTAACTCTCGCCAGCACTTTAACCACGTCTATGAACAAAGTGAATGGCCTGACATGGACACGAAAGGGCTTCGCTACCGCTGCGCCTCAGAACACAGGGGCAGATTCAACAGATACATTAAAAACTATCCAGAAGAATATGGGTCGGGGAGCGAAACGGTAGTGGAGCTATTCGTGTCCATTCGTGGTTAAAAAATGCCTTGGCATGCCATCCCCGTCTTACATCGAACTCCACGCCGCGAGCGCGTTTAGTTTTCTGCGCGGTGCCTCACAACCCGACGCGCTCGTCGCCGAGGCCGCACGGCTGGACCACGCCACCATGGCCCTGTGCGATCGCGACGGCGTCTATGGCATCCCACGCTTCCACTCCGCCGCCCGCACCACCGGACTGCGTCCGATCGTGGGCGCCGAAATCACCCTCATCGACGGCACCGTCCTCCCCCTCTTCGCCACCAACCGCACCGGCTACCAAAACCTCTGCCAACTTATCTCGCACGCCAAGCAGACGGAACGTCAGGGGGGAGGAGGTTTATACCCCGACTCCATCGCCTCTCAGTCCCCAGCCTCCCGGCAGTCGACAGCCCGACCCACCGCGCCCTCCCGTGGATCGGGCTTTATGCCCGACATAGCCGACATCGCCCCCACGCCCACCGACCTCCGCGAACGTAAACGCCCGTGCTACGCCACTTGGCCCGAGATCGCCGCCTACGCCGACGGACTCATTGCCCTCACCGGCGACGAATCCGGCCCTCTCCTCACCGCCTACCGCACCGGGGGTCCCACCGCCGCCGCCGCCCCTCTCCGCGAGCTGCTGCGTCTCTTCGGTCCCGACCGCCTCTACGTCGAAGTGCACCGCCATCGCGTCCGCGGCGAAGAGCGCACCGTCCGGTTCCTCCGCGATCTCGCCGCCACCCATTGCCTCCCGCTACTCGCCACCGGCGGCGTCACCCATGCCACGCGCGACGGTCGTCTCATCGCTGATGTATTCACTTGCCTGCGACACCACACCACGCTCGACGCGGCCGGCCGCCTGCTCGCGCCCAACGCCGAACGCCACCTCCACTCGGCTCGCATCATGGCGCAACGCTTCGCCGACCTTCCCGAGGCCCTGACTAACACCATCCGTCTCGCCGAGCGCCTCGAGTTCACCCTCTCAGATCTCGGTTACCGTTTCCCCGACTTTCCCGTGCCCCCGGGTGAATCCATGGCCAGTCACCTGCGGAAACTCACTTACCTCGGCATCAAGAAACTTGTGCCCACCGTCACCCCCGCCTACTGCCGGCAAATCGACACCGAACTCGCCCTCATCGATAAACTCGGTTTCTGCGGCTATTTTCTGATCGTGGCCGACATCTGCCGCTGGGCCCGTGAGCACGGCATTCTGGTGCAAGGTCGCGGCTCCGCCGCCAACAGTGTCGTCTGCTTCGCCCTCCGCATCACCGCCGTCGATCCCGTCAAACACGCGCTACTCTTCGAACGCTTTCTCAGCGAAGGCCGCGTCGATGCCGACGGTCGCCCCTCTTGGCCCGACATCGACCTCGACCTACCCAGTGGCGAACTCCGCGAATCCGTCATCCAGGAAGTCTACTCCCGTTATGCCCCCCACGGTGCCGCCATGACCGCCAACGTGATTACCTACCGTGGACGCGGCACCACGCGTGAACTCGGCAAGGTGCTCAGCCTGCCCGACGATATCATGGACCGCTTCTCCAGCCTTTTTCACGGCGGCGACTTCCCCCACACCCTCGATCTCGAAACCCAACTCGCCCAATCCGGCCTGCCGACCGAACATCCGCGCGCCGCGACCATGGTCAAACTCTACGGCCAACTCCGCGGTCTTCCGCGCCATCTCGGTCAACACTCCGGCGGCATGGTCATCTGCGGCGGACGTCTCAACCAAGTCGTGCCCCTCGAACCCGCCTCCATGCCCGGTCGCGTCGTCGTGCAATGGGACAAAGACGACTGCGAAGACCTTGGCATCGTCAAAGTCGACCTGCTCGGCCTCGGCATGATGGCCACGCTGCAAGACACCTTTGAACTCTGCACCCGACGCGGGGATCCCCTCTCCCTGCCCAACATCCCCCAAGATGATCCCGAGACCTACCACCTGATGCAAACCGCCGATACCGTAGGCGTTTTCCAAGTCGAAAGCCGCGCCCAAATGGTGTCCTTACGTCGCTTCAAACCCGCCTGTTTCTACGACGTCGCCATGCAGGTCGCGATCGTGCGTCCGGGACCCATCGTCGGCAAACTCGCCCATCCCATCATCCGCCGCCGTCATCACGGCGACCCCATTGTGTGCCTCGACCCGGAGGTGCATGAAATCCTCCGCCCCATCCTCGAACGCACCTACGGAGTCATCCTCTTTCAGGAACAGATGCTCGCCTGCGCCATGAAGCTGGCCGGCTACAACGGCACCCAAGCCGAAGAACTCCGTCGTGCCATGGGGTTCACCCGCGGCACCGAGCGACTCGAACGCGCCCTCAATAACTTGCGCGCCGCCATGAAAACCCACGGCTGGTCGGAACGCATTACTGAGATGCTCATCGAATCCGCCTCCAACTTCGCGCTTTACGGTTTTCCGGAATCGCACTCCATCAGCTTCGCCCTGCTCGCCTACGCCAGCACGTGGCTCAAGGCCCACCGGCCTGCCGAGTTTGTCACCGGCCTGCTCAACAACCAACCCATGGGGTTCTACGGTCCGGCCACCCTCGTGCAGGACGCCCGCCGCCACGGCGTGACCTTCCTCCCCGTCTGCGTAAACCACTCCGCTTGGCTCTGCACCGTGGAAGACGAACCTGTCGTGCCTAAAGCCCGACCCACATCTGTCCCATCCTCCGGTGGGTCGGGCTTTACGCCCGACAACGAGCCTCATGTGGGAGGGGGGTTACACCCTGACTTTTCTGCCCCTCCGCCATCCGCCATCGACCATCCACCATCCACCATTCCGGCCGTTCGCCTCGGCCTCGCCTACATCAAGGGCATCTCCGAACGCCACACCCGCGCCATGCTCACCGCCCGCGCCGAACACCCGTTCTCCGATCTCGACGATTGGCTGCGTCGCACCCACTTCTCGGTCGCCGATCGCCGCGCCCTCGCCGCCATCGGCGCCCTTAATTGTTTTGCGCAACACCGCCGCGCCGCGCTCTGGCAAATCGAAGCCGCGTGGTCTGCCGACGAACCGCTGCTGCAACGCGCCACCACGTATCAACAAACGGAATTCGAAGCCATCGGCGTCGAGGAGTCCGAAGGTAGGGCGGGACCGCTGGGCCCGCCGTCCGCACACCCCGACTCAAAAGCTCCCACCTCCCCTCATTCTAAATTTCACACTCTACATTCTACATTTCTCGCCCCCATGTCCCGCGCCGAGCGTGTCTCCACCGACTTCGCCACCCTCGGACTCACCACCGGAGTGCACCCCATGGCCCACGTGCGCACCGCGCTGCCCGACGTGTGGCGTGCCAGCGACCTCACTCTCGCTGATGATGGCGACACCCTCACGGTGGCCGGCAGTGTGATCTGCCGCCAACGCCCTGGCACCGCCAAGGGCTTTGTTTTCATCTCGCTCGAAGACGAAACCGGTGTAGCCAACTGCGTCGTGACTCCGCCCAGCTTCGAAACCTACCGCCTCGTCATCAACCTGGAACCCGCGCTGCGCATCACCGGCAAAGTGCAAATCCAGCACGGCGTCATCCACCTCAAAGCCGAAACCATCGCCCCCCTCCACCTCGCCACCGTCCCCTCCCAAGCCTCGCACGATTTCCGGTAACCGAACGGGAGGAGCCGTGCTTGCACGCGATGAATCCGGCAGAGTGGCCCAATCGCGTCCCCCTGACATCCTAACTCTCAGAATTCGACTCTCGATTCATTCCCCATTGAGCATGCAGCGACGCAGGGAGCGCGTGAGGAACACACACTCAAAGAGTCGTCCCAGAAACCCGAGCGGAGCAACGAACTCGAGTCGATCCCGCATCACGGCTTTTGTGGATCGTCAAAGGGTAGCGCGGCCTGGGCCGCCTCCAGCATCTGGTTCGGAGTTGAATTTCATGAGTCGGCGGATGAGCTCAACGCAACTCTCCTTGAACTCTTTTGACCTGTTGGATGTTAGAAAATCCAAGTGGCTGGCCAAATCGATCAAGGAGGCGCGAAACACCCAATCCTCAGGCAAGTCGACCCCCTCTTCACGCAATCCGATTCCAAAGTCCTTTTGCCACTCCATCGGGATATGTCGCATCAAATTACCCATATCCATGTAACTACTCCCGGAGTGAGCAAACTCCCAATCCAGGACACCCACGATCGCATCGTCGGATACCAGAATGTTGTCCGGTCGAAAATCACTGTGGACCAAATTTCGTCCCCTATCGAAAAACTCCCAATAGGATCGATGTGCATCGATAAAATCCCGTAATTCAGAAACGGTCTGTTCATCAAGAAATGCCTTCACCGAAGGGTGATGCAGCAAGGAGGAAAGGCCTTCCTTGAAGGAACTCCACCCTTCGAAATCAACTATTTCCCCATGGGGTAACACCTGTCCTGGGCGACTGAATGTGATTGCCGAAATACGACCGATCATTCGTCCTGCGTCGCGAGCCAACTTAGTGGTAGGCTTAAAGTGTTGGCCCTCAATATAGGTCATTACTGAGACCCCATCGCCGGTCCACAAAACCTGCGGCGTCGGGATTCGATCACTAACGAGATCGAGAATCGATTTTTCTAATTCGGGGGATCCACGACTGTGAATTCTACAAACAAATTTCCCTTTTGAGCATTGAACCAGGTAATTGCTGTTGCACGCACCGCCATCGAGCAAATGGGCGTGCAGCGAGTTGGTTTCCGTTCCGAAGAATTCCGAAAAAATGCGCGGGTTGAAGGCTACGATGGGGAATCTGCGATCCATGGTAATTTAACGAAACTCAACCCTAAGCCGCGGCGGCCAGCGAAGACAATGCGCGGTTCGCGTGAAAGACGCGAGTGCGGCCATCTACGGGCATGGTCGAGTATCCGAAAATTTACGCCAATCCCCCTGCCTCGAGTATACAGATTTTTGGAAAAACGTGGCCCGGAATTGACTAACGCACAATCCACACCGGCGCGAGGGCGGCGACCGGGAGATTTTCTCCCGCCACCTCTGCCGCGTTGTCCCAAATTTTCAGGAAGTAATACGTCGAGGTGGTCTCGCTCTCACTGACTTCGATCTGGCACCGAATTTGGTGACTTTGAGTATCGGGTTCAAAGGTTTTGATCAACTCGCCACCGGATCCGATTACTTCGATTTTTGTGATCATGTCAGATGGATCGCCCACGTCCGGATCATTGAGATAAATATCAAAGAGATAGGTTGCGGCGGACGGAATATCCGCCCCCGCCATGTAACCATTTACCGTGTAGCGACATTCCAAATTCTTGTCGGTGGCGGCATAGGTTCGACGCATCCGCATGGCCTGCAAAATATCCGACTTGGTGTTGTGTGCGGCGACCACAAAGGTCCGGGCCTCCAGCTTGCTGATCCCGGTGGTATCGTGATTGTCCAATCCCGCCACCGGGGAAACTTTCCATCCTTTATCCAACGCGCTGATAAACCCCTCAAATCTCGGCAGCTTGCCGTTGATCACTTCCAGCATCGTGATGATGTCGGTGATTTCATCATCTCGGAAACTCCAATTATCGTATTGGTCCGGCCCCGGGTGGTTGAAGGTAACCACCACCGGATCACCGGTGAGCGGGTTCACGGAATTTTCTTTCAACCATTGGTAGAAATGAGGGACATCCACGCCCGGATCCAAAGCGTTGAGGTAGTTGGCCGAACCGATCACGTTGTAGTGACCTTTTCCACCGGGTCCATCGTTCTCCGAGTGCTCGTAGCCAATGAGTCCCGTGAAAGAGGCGGGCGTCGCCAGCTCTGCTTCCTTTTGCGAAAGCATCCAAGCGATATTCAGGGGATCATTGGGATAGAAAGCCGCCTCTTGGGAGTGGTCGGTAACGCAATAGAAATCGAAGCCATTTTGAGCCGCCAATTCAAAGTGGACGCGAGGTGGCCCCTGCACCTTTTCCCAGTCGGATTTGATGAAATAATTGATGGGTCGATTAAGATGCTGGGCGTCTATTTCCAGAATTTTGCTGCCCTTGACGAAGTCTGCCGGACGACCCAGATGGGCACCGTGAGACATGGTGTAAATAGTGTGGGCATGCGTATTTCCGGCATAAACATTCAAATTTTCATAGGGTATTTCATCTTGGGCTGAAACAGGGATAATCGAAACCAAGGATACGATTAAAGGAATGATGATGGATTTCATAATGGGGTATGACGGGGAAAAGCGCTGAAGGCAGTGCCTCCCAGCGGATCGTCATTCTTAGGCAGAGGAACTCGGGACAAGAGATCAAATCATTCGGAGAGCATAGTCCAAACTTGTAGTGAGGAAATAACGACCTGGCGGCATCGGTGGACTGGAAAGGTAGCGCGGGACAACCCAATCAAGTTACCGGTGAGCATCGGGTGAAAAACAATTCGCCAATCGAAGCATTCACCCCTGCCATCGCACCCACTAAAAGTTCCGGACCACTAGAATCACCTCAGGTTGCCTCGATGCGGCCTCCACTCCCATCACGACAACGCGACCATGCTTCCCTTCGCCCTCGCCAGCTTCCTGGGTGCTTTTCTGCTTTTTGCCGTGCAACCGCTGCTGGGGCGTTACGTGCTTCCGACGTTTGGCGGGGCCCCGGCGATCTGGAGTGTTTGCTTAGTGTTTTTCCAAACCGCGCTTCTCGCGGGTTACCTCTACGCTCACGCGCTCACGCAACTGAAGTCGCAGCGTCATCAGGTGCTGATCCACGGTCTGCTCTTCGCCATCGCGTTGCTCTTCCTGCCGCCGATCCCGGCCACCGCGAGCCTCACCGGTGCGAGTGACTCCGTCGTGTGGCGGGCCTTGGGACTGCTGATCCAAACCATCGGACTGCCATTCACGATCATGGCCGCTACCGGGCCGTTGATCCAATCGTGGTTTAGCCGGTCGTTTCCTCAACGCTCGCCCTATCGGCTGTTCGCGTTGTCCAACGCCGGCTCATTGCTCGGCCTCCTCACGTATCCAATCTTAATCGAGCCGCACTTTGATCGGGCGACCCAAGCCTGGGGCTGGAGCGCCGGATTTGGGTTGCTCGCCGCAGTGCTGCTAAAAAGCGGATTCAGTCGCGCCAATAATTCACCACCCGAAAATTCTCTAGCCCCGACCGAACCCATTTCACTGGCTCGACGCCTAATTTGGATCGGTTGGGCCGCAATTGGGTCGGCACTGCTGGTGGCCACAACCAACGCCATGACTCACGACGTCGCCGGCGTGCCGTTCTTGTGGATTGCCCCACTTACCGTCTACCTGCTGACCTTTATCGTCGCGTTTGATCACCCGCGTTGGTATCACCGCCCGACCTTGAGTGCGGCGCTCGTAGTCGCCTCCGTTGTCATCATCGATGCCGCTGCGGCCTCCGGAATCGGGTCATTTCTCCAACTGAGTGCGGCCTACTTGGTCGCTTTGTTCGTCGCCGGACTGGTGTGTCACGGGGAGTTATACCGATCCCGTCCCCAATCCAGTCACTTGACCATCTTTTACCTCCACATCGCCACCGGAGGCGCCGTGGGGTCACTTTGCGTAGCCGTGGTCGCTCCGGCGGTTTTCGACCGATTCGTCGAGCTGCCCTTCCTCTGGACCGCCGTCATCGGCTGGTTCGCCTACGGTATTTTCCGCACGCAAAACGTCCGTCTCGCCCGGGGCTTTGGTTTTGGCATCGTAATATGCCCCGTTTTCCTCGTGCTGTTTCGCACGATAGATGCCTTGTTCTTCGGCCACGCGACGTGGACCGACTTCTGGGAAAACTTCAGGCACACCCTCAGTTCGTTAGTAATTTGGCCAGTCATTGGAATCGGCGCTGGGCTGGTGTGGGCTCTCGGCGATATCCGCACTGGAATCGTGCGCCGTTGGCACCGGCGAGTGATACTTTTGGTGATAGCGGTGCCGATGGCCGTGCTGGCGGGTTGGTGGAAATTTGGGCTACAACATGATCCCGCGGCCATCTTCGTCGCCCGCAATACCTTTGGCACGATCACGGTGTCCGACTTCAATACCGACCAACCTCGCGCGCAGGTGCGTTACCTGTCCCACGGTTCCACTACACATGGCATCCAGCTCATGCACCCGGACTATCAAAGCTGGCCCACGACTTACTATGGACCGGAGAGCGGTATTGGGCTGGCTCTGGCCCAATCCAATCAATCTGCCGGTCGCAAAATCGGCGTCGTTGGCCTCGGTGTTGGCACCGTGGCGAGCTACGGACAAACGGGGGATCACGTTCGCTTCTACGAATTGGATCCGGCCATGGTCGACGTCGCCCAAACCCAGTTCACCGCTCTCGCGCGCAGTGCGGCCACCATCACGATCAAAGTCGGAGACGGACGCCTGTTGCTGGCGGCGGAGAATTCGGACGCTTCACTCCCCCGTCTCGATGTCTTGGTGATCGATGCCTTCAGCAGTGACGCTGTGCCCATTCATCTACTCACCAGCGAGGCGTTTGCCATCTATTTGGATCGTCTGAAGTCGGACGGAATTCTCATCGTGAACGTGTCCAATCGCTGGGTCGACGTGCGCAGTGTGGTATTGGCGCAGGCCCAAAAATTAGGGCTTACCGCCGCGTCGATCTTCCATCGCCCTTCTCCCGACGACTGGTGGGCATTCGCCAGCGAATGGGTTCTGCTGACCCGCCTCCCCGCTCGTTTTGAGTCGGCAGCGATTCAAGCCGCAGCCACCCCTCGAGTGGAAATTCCCCCGCCATCAACTGCACCGGCGTGGACCGACGACTTTGCCGGGCTTTGGTCCGCGCTACGTTAACCCCGCCCTACGCATTCGTGCGTAGAAACGGCCCCGATTATTGACCCTCCGTCCCTCGATTCCATGCTCGGTCGGTGTTCGCGAAATTTATCCCGATCTCCTTCGCACTTGCGGTCTCGCTCTTATTCGCCGGCACGCTTCAAGCGAACCTACTCGACCCCGAATCAGGCCGGCCGATCATACGCGACTTTCGCCCCACCGACTATCTGGGACACCCCCAGATTTTCTCCATCACCCAAGGTTCCGACGGCTTTATCTACATGGCTAACGTGCAAGGGATCGTGCAATATGATGGGATTCGGTGGAAGCATCATGTCGCTCCCCTCACCTTCACTTATGGCGTGACGGCCACTCCCGATGGGAGGATTTGGACCTCAAGCTATGAAGATATCGGCTACTTTGAGCCGAAATCGGGATCATCTGAGCTGGTCTATCACTCACTCTCTGAACGCCTGCCACCCACCGTCCAAGACATCGGTCGCGGAGAGAAAAGCGTCTATTATCGAGGCTCAGTTTATTACGTCATCGGCGACGGTCTCGTGCGCTTCGATGAGATCGAAACGAAACTGTGGCCGTCGTCTTCAGCCGGTCCTAAAGGCGAACTTTCCGTCGTCGACGACCAACTTTTTTGGATTCGAAACGGCAACGAATTGGTCCGAGTTGATGGCGACAACCTCGAGGTAATCGCACAGGATGACACGCTGTTGACTGGACGCCGAGTCCGCGGAGTTGCGCGCGAAAACGACACGCCCTTATGGATCATCGGCGAACGCGGGGTCTTCGAGATCGATCCTGACTCGCACTCCTTTCACCGCGTCACTGGCACGCTCGACACCTGGGTGCGCGAAACTCGCGTCAACGCCGCGGTAAACCTCGGCGACGGATCCATCGCCGTGGCCACCAGTCTCAGAGGACTTTTGATCAGTTCCTTGGATGGCACCGTGGTTCGGAAAATTGATCGTGAAACCGGCTTGGCCGACAACGCGGTGCTCAGTCTTTTCGTCGACCATGATCAAGGTCTTTGGGCCGGCCTGAATTCCGGTGCTGTGCGGATTAACTACCGTAGTGCGGTCACCGTCTTTGATAGCACCAACGGCCCGACCCCTGGGACGATTGATGGTTGGTTTCGGCACCAAGGCCGCGTCTACGCCGGAGCCTTTGATGGACTCTATCGCCTCGAGCCGGCCGATCCCATTTCGGGGGCGGGTGCTCGATTCAAGCGCATCGTGGATAATCTCACCAATGTATTCGCGTTCGCCACGATTGACGGAGAGTTGATCTTTTCCAGCTCGCAGGGTCTCCACCGCTTAAACGCCGACGACACTCATTCGATATTTGTCGAGCTTTCCCATAATCCTCCCAAAATCATGTTCCCATCGCGCCGCCATCCTGCGCGCTATTACTTGTCGGGACAGGACGGATTATCGGTGCTCGAAAAAATTGATTCGCGATGGAAAATCGTGGCTGAATTTCTCGACAAAGGCCAAGCGTTTACCGCGCTCGAAGAAGACAATGGTGACGTGTGGTTTGCCAGCTACAGCACCGGATTTTGGCGCATTCCCGATGGCGCCAATATCACGGAATGGACCGGAGTTGAGCCGGAGAACTACTTCCGTTCCCACGGACTTCCTCCCTCCATGACATGGACTACGGTCACCCCCGGCACTGCCGGTTCAATATTCTTTACCGACGCAGGGGGCATGAAATTCAACCGCACAAACAAACAGTTCGAACCCGACGA
>CAXBOL010000031.1:0-14726 GCA_963977295.1 uncultured Opitutaceae bacterium | reverse complement strand
CGAAAATTCCCCCGCAGACTCCTCCGCCGCGCCCACGCTGGCCGACAGATCACTCACCCCTCCGGTCAGGTGACGTTCAATACAGGCTTCGAGGGCTTTTTCGGAAGTATCGGAAGGCATCGGAGTTTTGCTTGGATCGATATCGAGCCGGGCGTCCCCGTTCGCGATTCACTGGGCATTGATCACGAATTTTCCCCATCTGACAACCACGCGTATTGCGCCTAATCAATTCATCGAGCCGTCACTTGCGCCATTTCTGGATATAGCTTTCCGCCAGCGCCCTCGGCAGGAACCGTTTTCGGCGGCCGGTCAGACCGAGCAAATAGACCAGTTTATCCGCCGCGATCTGCGGCAATAGAAGGCCTTCATCCACGAGCTGTTCGAGAATCCAAAACGTGCCGTGACACTCCACCATTCGCACCTCCGACTGCGTGCGCAGCGCCTTGTCTCCGGTGAGCAACAGCGCGTCGTGAGCCAGTGCAATATGCAGCACCGATGCATCCTCCAAACTCGCCCCGGCGGGTTCGATCTCCGCGAACAAGGCATACAGTTCCGGCAACTGCTCGCCACTGATACTGATCGCTCCCACCTGCCCCGCCCGCACATGGGACAGCGCTTGCTGGTGATCGCCCTTCTCCAGTTCGGTCACCACAAAATCACTGGTCAGCGTTTCGTAGCCCAACTGAAACCAGAGGTCGAGGATGCCCATCGACTCCATATCGATGAATACGTTGGCATCTTTGACGGCAATTTTCATCAGCGCAGTTCGTCAGGTTTACCCCAGAGGTTCGAATCGCTCGGCCAATGTCGCGAGGTCGACCCCGAGCAATCCGGCCGCCTTGGACGTGGTGATCAATTCTTCCGCCATCGCCCGCAACACCAACTGTTCGAAGCGCTGGGAGGACTCATCACCGATCCAGCGCCCTGGTTCATTGGTTCGCCAGCCCTGCTTGTTCGCCACGATGCAGTAGGATTTGTAACGCCCTGCCGTGATAAGCCCCAGATTCGAAGCGCGCTTCATGATCGCAGCAATCGACATGCCCCACTCGGCCTTGATCGCGCACAGTTCTCCCACCGCGATTCGCACCCGATTTTCGCCAAAGGTCCGCACGAAATGCTCCCGCGGAATCAACATCGCGCCCGCAAACCGATGACAGCAGCCCTCCAGCTCCTTCGAACTCAGTCCTGGCGGCAAATCGAGCGTAAGATGCGCCAACTCGTGCAAGGCGGTGAATCGAAACCGAGGCAAGTCTCGCTCCGTCGTCAACCACTGTTCCGACAACCCGACCACGGGCACCACGCGCCCCCCTCCATCGGCGAAAGCGGAAAATCCATCAAATCCTTTTGCCGCTTTGAGCAGCCGGACTTTGACGCCATGCTGTTCGAGCGTGGCATGCACGTTGGCGATCGGGTTCATGCCCAATCCCCACTCCTGCCGCAACGCTTCCGCCGCGTTTTCAATGGCCTCGGGCAAATCGTCCACGGCAATGCGGGACAAGTCGTGGCGAGGGAAATCCCCGGAATTCAACGTGAAGAAACGCTCCACCTCCAAATAGCGTTCAAAGAACTCAAACGCCTCTTCCTCCAAGCGCTGTTGTTGCTTCGCTCCCAGCTTGGTCAGCTTGCGATATTCCTTGGCCACCAGTTTCAATTCGTCGCGTTTAAAAAAGTAGTCCGGGCGCACCGCCAAGGTGCCGGCCAGCGCACCGAGCAGTTTGGAATCCGGGCTCGTTTCACCGCATTCAATTTTCTGCAACGTCGTGTGCGACACCGCGCCGTTCAATGCATCGGCCAACGCCCGCAGGGACAAACCACGCATGAGCCGCGCGCGACGCAACCGCTCCCCAAACCCCACCCGAAACGGATCGGGAGCCGAGGCGGTCACGGCAGTTTGCCGGTGGGGCCGGACAGCTTCGGTCGGCACCCGCACGGTGGACTTGGCGGTGAAAACCTGACCGGATTTGGCGCAAATGATAATTGCTCCGCCCGCTTGCTGCGCGAGCGAACGTGCCGCGCTCGTGGCGGCCTGTTGGGTGGGATGAACGGAAGAAGCGCGCAAAGCGTTACTGGCTTTGACCGCCCAACGTCCATCGCTGCGAGGGGTGACGTGGTAGGACTTGGATGACATGGGACGCAGGGGGTTTCGCTTCGATACTTAACTCGGCGCGGAAGGTAGGGACAACCCTCCGTTGAATGCCTCATCACATCTCGAAACGCTTAAGTCAGTTTACACAATTGACAGTTTTAATTATTTTGTAAAGCCTGCCGCCAAGAAAAACGAGGCCGTCAAAAGCCCCGTGATTCCCAACCCATCTGAGCGAAATACCTCCGTATCAGAGACGTTTCACGCGGGATTGTCCAAGCGAGTGGTATCTCTTGGACGCCAGACCCTGCCCCCCAATTCCAAGCACCACGAGTAGTTCGGGCTTCTTATTTTGGCAGAATCAACTCGAGAATGTCTTTCTTAAGCTTCGAGAGTGGGACGGTGTTGATCTTTGGCGTTACATCCGAGAAGAGGTGGCGACGTAGATCCGTTGTTCCGGTAAGTTCCTCTAATTCGTAAATCTTGCACTTGTGGTAGAAACGAGCTCTACGAATGAGATCAACGACTTCTTGTCTGTGGTATTGATATCTGGACTTCAGTTTTAAGTCAGCAATGCATCGATCAGCTCTGTTCGTTGATGCTCCGTTTGATCGATTCGAAAAGCCTATGTGGAAGCTCTGCTCCTTGGACAAATCGGGATCCTTCAAGTCGACTGTAAAACTCTTCAGAGAGTCGAAATCATCGCGAAACGGGTGAATGTGTGTCGAAGGATCAAACTTAGTCCTGAATTTGACCCGGGAGTTGCACTGCTGACATGCTGGAATCAGGTTGCTTTGAGCTAGACTTAGGTTTCCCACACTCGACTTTAGTTGAAAGTGATCAATATCGGGTCGGCAAACAGGCGTCTTGTATGTCCCAGAGGGTCCTCCCGAATTTTCAATTTCGTAGACAGTATAAGTAAAATTTATGTTGCAGTAAGGACAGACCCTGACTCCAAGCTCAGAAGTGTATTCGTAAGCATCAAGACGAGTCGCGCTGAACCCCTTGTAGGTTGTGTGCCTATTCAGTATCTTGTTCAGTTTTCGCTTCTGGGATGCTGTAATATTTATTCTCTGCATTCCGCACCTTTTCCATAAGGAGGTTTTTCAAAACTTCGTCGCCAACATTACCAAATAAAAGGCGAATCGATTTAATTGCTTCTGGATCCGGGTTGTTCTCCAGCTCCTTGATTGCCTTTTTTATAGCCCGTCGTGCGAACTCCCCAATAGTCGTATCCATGAAGAACTCCGTATGGAAGAGCTCTCCGATGTTCCCAGCAAAGGTGCTCTCGTCCGACCGTTTGATCGTTGTTTTTCCACCGAGGTCCTTTGTGAACCGCAAAACAGAGTTCTTCGGGAGGTCAGAAAGAACGAAAGGAGAATGGGTCGCCACGATGCAAGTGGTCACCTTTTCTGAGAAAATTCGCTTCTGCGTGGCTTTAGCAATGCGAGAAGTGAGGTCAAGGTGAGTCGACGCGATTTTTTGTATTAAATTCCGCTTCCACTCAGGGTGGAGGTAGTCGTCACTGTCGTCGAAATAATACCAGCACGCATGTTCGGGCATTATCATTGGTGCCATATTAAACAATAGCTGTATTTGAGCATACTCTCCGTCACTCAGGTCCGTCAGATGAAAAAGCCTATTTCCGTGATCTTGAAACGGTCGGAATGAGATGATTTCCGAAAGACAATTGTCCGATATGTGAAGATTGAGTTGATCACTTTTCCAGAGAGATTTTTTAATGCCCTTCAGTCTTTCTCGCATCCAATTGTCGACTCTCTCCGATAGAGCCAAGAGCTTTCGCTGAATTTCAGCGTATTGCTCGATTTTGTAGCGGCACCAGTTGGGGTCAGTTAGTGTCCCTCCAGAAATTTCCCGCAAGATATTGCCTTGGGTTTTCTGTTCATAGACTAGCATATTAATCTCACCGTCTAAATCGTCGGATTCTTTGTTCCTTAGAACCCTAAAGAGAGTGCGGTAAGTAATAGGCCTTCTTCTCGTTGTCCGTTTTGCCAATCCTCGAAAAGTCGAGTCCCTTGCAATCGAAGCCAATACGTGAAAAGTCGGGTGAGACTCCAAAATTGAATGGAATTGGCCTGGGCTATCTTCGTCAGCTATTCCCAGATGACCTGACAGGTCTCTTTCCATTTCATCGACTTCAGACGAGGCCCCCGTAGGACGGTCTAGATGAAATCCGTCAAAGACAGATTTATCGTGCAGATTGAACAGCGCTGGGTTTTCTGAGTAAACTTGAAGCAAACTCCGGTTTACGTGATTTTGTTCGCCTAAATTTTTGTTTCCACACAAATCACTAAGGGAATAATCGTGCACTCCGCTCTTAAGAGCAACTGGTTCCCCGTGTAGAAATAATTCAACTGAACCGGTGCAAGCGACCTCTCCACTAGAATCGATCCAGCAAACGGTATACTCCGACTCGTAGCTATGTCGGCCCGATAGTAGGCGCAAAAACGTGCTTTTGCCGACGCCATTTCGGCCGCACAACGCGAGAAAATTCAGCCTGTAGTCACATGCTAGATCAACATGCTCTTCATTGAGCGTAATCTCGAACATGCTGCCATCCCCAGTCACATTGAATTTTGGATTCAAAGGGACTAGCTGGCTATTGAACATTCTGCAGTGGGCAATCCATATAAAAACGGGTTCGCACTTTTTGAAATCGAAGGCAGTGGAGCTAGCGTAATACATGGATCGATCCCGGATTTGCTATCAAGCAGCATTGAAGATCTGTCCCGGCGAATGGTCAAAGCCAACCTCTTTTAAGCGCTGGGATAGCTTTGGAATGGTTTCTTTGAATCGTAGTGCCATGGTATCCAGTTAAACTTTGATTCTGCCGGTGACGGCGTGGGCGATGAGGTTGCTGCGGAATCCTTTTAGGGATTTAATTTCCTTATTGAATTGGCTTACTCCCTTACTGTGACCGGAAATGACGTCGGATAAATGTTCAAGTATTTGTTTCTGCTCGGTCTTTGGGGGAACTGGAAATCCATAGTTTTTGACGTCGTCCAAACCCAGCCCAACCTTAGTCCCACCATGCATCATCACTCGGCTTTGGATGCCACCCAACTCCGACAACAACGCGTGGCCAATCCACTCACTTGTTGGCGCATCGAGTTTCAATCGGACCAAGGAGATATGTTGGCTCACATATGCTTCCTCAAATCCTTCAGGAACAACTCCAATTGATCCAATGTAGGCAGTGATCGAGATTAATATGTCGCCGGCCGTCACCTTGGTTCTTTCGCCTTCCGATCCCGCTGGAGGCTGAACCCGTTCGATATCATCCAGCTGAATTTCAAGTGTTCCTCGCGAGAGGTTACAGATCCTTAAGAAAAGAGGACCGGCACTGGATGAGTATTGTGCCCAACATCTTGAACCAGAAGTTACCATTTCTGCCTCTCTGCGAACTGAACTCACAGTCCACCCTTCTGGAATGTCGCCGATCCAGTCGATGCCGGAGGGTTTGAGTTTGGCGTTGGGGTTGAGGCCTCGCGTGACGGCGCGGTTGATGAGGATGGCTTTCTGCTCGTCGAGTAGTTCGATCTGGCGCTGCTTCTTCGCGATCAACGCGTCGATCTCCGTCGTCTTCCGATCCAAGAAAGCGACGATGCGGTCTTGTTCCGCGACGGTAGGAATGGGCACGACGATGTTCTTGAAACCGAGCCAGTAGAGCCGGTTGCGATCCGATACGATACCATAGGAATGTCGGTTGGTTTCCGTCTGAAAGAGGGGCTCCCGAAACAGGTAGGAATAGTAGCGTGAATTCAGCGGTTTGATCGGACGCGCCACGACATAAGCGGGCGACACCAGACCATCGCTCGGCACGTCTCCGACCGCCCCTTGCCACATCCGCATCGTGTTATAGGCAATGTCTCCCTTGGCTGCCCGCTTGTAAGCACCCCGGTCTTCAATAGTGCGTTTCTTGCGGTCTCCTTCGAAGCCTTCGACTTGGACTCCACCTTTGATCGTTATGTTGAGAATCGGCAAATCACCGTGACCCGTTTCGACCCGCTCGTTCATCAATGCGAATATTCGATCTACCCTCCAATGCGCAGGAACTTCTCCGAGCCATTCGACACCAGAGTCTTTGTAGCGGTCGTATTTGGGGAACGCACTCATGAGTGGGTAACGAAGACTGACACAAAACTGCGGTGAACTCGTTGTTTCAGCCACGGCTCGGGCTCGACGTTTCTGACGGGGTTAAAATTTTGGGGCCGAAATTTAATTAGGAAGACGCCTTATTTAAAATTATGGTCGTTTTTTTAATTAGTGACGAGATGGAGTTAAATTCAGCCGTTAAGATCTAAAATAGATTCCAACAGGCCTTCGGTTTCCCGTTCCAGCGCACGGATTTCCGCCACCACTTCGTCGAGGTCGCGCAGCGGCTTGTGGACGTAGAAGTATTTGTTGAAGGAGATTTCGTAGCCGATGACCGTCCTGTCCATCGCCACCCACGCGTCGGGCACGTGAGGCAGCACCTCTCGGTCGAAGTAGGCGGCGATCGCTTCGCGAGCGAGCGTCGCGCCTTGCTCGGCGTCTGCCGGGGCATCAGCGGACAGGTAAGTCATGGGCACGTTTTCGGTGTCGCGCAGCTCGCTATCGGTTTCGTAGTTCACCCAAACGCCCGCCTCGGAGAAGTTTCCCGCTAAACGGAATTGGACGGGATCGAAGTCCTCTTCCGGTTCTATGACTGCTCGACTCTTCTCTACCGGCTCGGCCTCGGGATCACGCCAGGATACAGCGTCCAGAATGGCTTTGAGTTGGGGCGCGCTGAGCGACAGGCGCAACTTCTTGGTGGCCGCTTTGACAGCCGGCGCGAAGGAGTTGAAGTCGCGCGATACGGCCTCGCCGAGGTGGGCGTGCAGTCGGGTCGCGGCATCGACCAGCTCGCGGCGGGCGAGCCAGAATTTGCTATCAAGGAGCTTCTTTTTATCGGCGGCCCGGCGATCGATCTGCTCGCGTTCCAGCCAGTCATCGAGGGCGGTCCGACGGGCCTTGTCGCTCAGAAAACCGCGTTCGTAGACGGAGTCGCCCCACTGCGCATACATCCACTGCATCTCCTCGCCGAGACGGTTGTCAAAACGCAGGGTCGCGACCCGATCGGCGGTGAATTGGGCCGATTTGCGCAGCGGACGGTCGACCGTGATTTTCCACGTGCCGAACTCGCGGTTGGCAAACACCTGTGACTTGAGACCGTCGACTGCCGCCTTGCCGGTGTCGGCGAGATCGAGGTAAGCGCGGGTGATCTGCCGCAGGTGCGCGGGCGTGAAGGCGCAGTTCTTGGCCCCAAGGTTTTGGCGCAGCTTTTCGTAGAGATCGGAGGCGTCGATGAGCTGCACCTTGCCGCGACGGGCCGGTGCCTTGTGGTTGGAGACGATCCAAATGTAGGTGGAGATGCCGGTGTTGTAGAAGATGTTGTTTGGCAGCTGAATGATCGCCTCGAGCAGGTCGTTCTCGATGAGGTATTGGCGAATGTTGCTGGAGCCGCCGCCGGCGTTGCCCGTGAAAAGCGCGGAGCCGTTGTGCACCGTGGCGATGCGGCTGCCCAAGGGAGAGTCGGAGAGACGCTTCATCTTGCTCACCATCTCCATGAGGAACAGGAGCTGGCCATCGTCGACGGCGGGGGCGGCCGCCACGGTCTGGAATTTGCCGAAGGCATCGGGCAAGTTGACCTCAAAGCGCGGATCGATGATCTCGGTCTTGGACCCTTGTTTTTCAAGGATCTGGCCTTGATCAGTCTTCCAGCTCTTTCCATAGGGCGGATTGGAGAGCATGAAGTCGAAGCGGCGGGAGGCGAATTCGTCGGTGGCGAGGGTGGAGCCGTATCGGATGTTCTCGGGGTCGTTACCCTTGATCAGCATGTCCGACTTGCAGATGGCGTAGGTCTCGGGATTGACCTCCTTGCCATAAAGGTAGGTAGCGGCGGTGGAGCGGATGGGCCCGTCAGGAAGTTTGATGTAGTCCTGGGCTTCGGTGAGCATCCCACCGGAACCGCAGGCGGGATCGTAGATGGTGATGACGGGCGGCAGCTGATCCTTCACCGGCTCAAAGAGGAGGTGAACCATGAGCTGGATTACCTCGCGGGGCGTGAAGTGCTCGCCCGCCTCCTCGTTGTTCTCCTCGTTGAACTTGCGAATGAGCTCCTCAAAGACGTAGCCCATGCCGAGGTTGGAGAGACCGGGGAGCTTGCGGCCGTCGGGAGCGAGCGCGTCGTGGGGCGAAAGGTTGATCTCAGGCGCCACGAACTTCTCGATCACGCCGTGCAGCGCGTCAGCCTCGCCCATCTTGCGGATCTGGTTGCGCAGATCGAACTTGGCGATGATCTCAACGACGTTGGGACTAAAGGCGTCGAGGTAGTGATTGAAGTTGGCCTCCAACTGCGAAGGGTTGCCGAGCAGGGAGCGCAGAGTAAATTTGGAGGTGTTGTAGAAAACCTGACCAGCGGCCTCTCGCAGCCCCTCGGGATCGAGCAACGCCATACCGGCTTCGACCTTCTGGAACTTCACCTCGGCGAGCACGGCATCCTTCGTGTCTTCGAGTAGGCAATCGATGCGCCGCAGGACGAACATGGGCAGGATGACGTCACGATATTTGCCGCGCACAAAGACGTCGCGCAGACAATCGTCCGCAATCGACCAGATGAAGGAAACGATCTTGTTGTGAGTAGCGTGATCCATGCAAAGAGGAGTTGGCGCCTGCAGACGAAGCGCAACGGAGCCGAACCGATACGAACGGCTCCCAGACCCCGCAACGTCAGCAGGCCAAACCCCAACCGCCAAGCAATTTAGGCGGAAGGGGGTTTACACCCCGACAGCCGTGCTGACCGTTTCGTGTTCTTCGTGGGTTCCGTTCTCCTAAAATCCGGGCAATTCCCTCGCTCGTTTGAACACCAGGGGGCCTTTTTCGACCGGCGATTTTTTCGGCCTGTCCCTACTACGAGAGGGGCCGATTTACGTGTAATGACCCGGATTCGAATTCCTCAACCGCCTGAACTACTCGCCGTCCTGGCCCGTGACTGTGGGCACCGGCATCGGCTCCACCCCAAAATCAGGTTGAAAGGTTTCGGAGACGATGAGCTTTTCCAACGTGCTCAACTCCGCGCGATAACGGTCAAGCTTGCGCCGATTCTCCAACGCACTCGCCAATGCGTTGGTGGCGTCTTTGGTGACCGCCGTCTGCCACACAAACAGGCGCCGCAGTTTCGGCAAATTGACCAACGTCTTAATGCCCTCATCCGTCACGACTGTGGTGTGCAAATTAAGCGATTCGATCCGCCGCAGGCCGCTCAAGTGGGCGAGTCCGGCATCCGTGATCGCTGTGCGATCCAATTGCAATCGACGCAGCTCCGTCATGTCCGCCAGCGCCACCAACCCGTCGTCCGTGACCGCCGTGCCACCGAGGTCGAGCCGATGCATTGCCGCAGCAATCGGTGCGAGCGCGGCGAGTTGCGCATCGCCAAACGCCTTCCCCGCCAAACGCGCGTTCACTTCCAGCCACGGCCCTTCCGGGGTCAGCGGACGCACGGTAATACCCCAATCTCGTTCCAACCCACGTCCGGCCGCCAACATGGCCTCGCGATCCGGCACGGGCGGCAGCGGTAACCCCAATTGCAGCGCCACTTGCTCGACGATATCCGGATCTGGCGTTGCCGCCGCCAACATCGTCGTGTCCGACGCGCCCGTCTCAATCCACCAGTCGAGCAACGTAAGATCCGTTTCTGTCGGCTGCGGTCGCCCCGCCGGAGGCATGTGTTTCTTGTCGGCCAACGGCAAAAATAGGCGCTGTAACAACACACTGTCAGCCGGGTTGCCCGGCTCCACCACCGACCCGGTTTTCCCACCCGCCATCAACGCCGCAAAGGAGTCCAACTGCAGGTCACCTTCGCTCTTCGTCGCCCCATGACACGAGACACACTTGGCCTCCAATAACGGTTGAATCACATGATTAAAGACGTGCACGTCGGCCAGTTTCTCCGGGGCGGCCTCCGCCGGTTGGCCGTCGCTCCACCACTCCCGCAGCGGCGATGGCAGAACCGAGGTCAAGTAGTCCTGGCCATGAGTCAACGATCCGCCGTCGTGTCCGGTCCAGGTCAGCACCCCCAGCGCCACGGTTAAAACGACGCCGTAGATTCGCGACCGGTTCCGCACCCCCCACAACACCGCCGTGAGGCCGAGCGTCACGAACCCGAGGATACGGTGCCGGTCGAGTAGGGTTTCATCGTAACCTCCATCCCGGCCGAGCAGCCACCCGCAGCCCGCAGCCAACAACGCGCTCACCACGGCGACGGTCACGATCGTCAGTCGCACCCCGGCGGAGGGCTTTAAGGATTCGCGCCACCAGCCGAGCACTTCGACTATGACCAGGAGCAACAGCACCCCGATCGGCACATGCACGACCAGCGGATGCAGTCGTCCGACAAATTCGCCCAAAGCGCTCATGCCAAAATACCGCGGGCCACTTTACCGTGCACATCGGTGAGGCGGAAATCCCGGCCTTGGTAACGGTAAGTAAGCCGTTTGTGGTCGATGCCGAAGCAGGCCAGCATCGTCGCGTGCAGATCGTGCACATGCATTTCCTGACCGTCTTTTAAATAGCGGTAGCCCATGTCATCCGTTGATCCATACGTCATACCCGGCCGAATACCGCCACCCGCCATCCAAACCGAAAACGCGTTGATGTGATGATCGCGCCCCGTGCCCTGCCCCATCGGGGTGCGCCCAAATTCACCGCCCCAAATCACCAACGTATCCTCAAGCATACCGCGTTGTTTGAGATCTTTGACCAACGCCGCCGAGGCCTGATCGACCAACCCGCTCGCAACCTGAATGTTGTTGTCGAGGTTGCTGTGGTGATCCCAGCCGCGGTGATAAAGTTGCACAAAACGAGAGCCGCGCTCCAACAACCGCCGCGCGAGCAGACAGTTGGCCGCAAACGAGCCATCTCCCGCCTCCTTCACGCCGTAGAGATCGAGCATGGACTGCGGCTCTTGGCTCAAGTCCGCGAGCTCGGGCACGCTGGTCTGCATCTTGAACGCGAGTTCGTATTGCGAGACGCGGGTCTCAATTTCCGGGTCGAGCGATCGCTCTGCCTGCAACCCGTTGAGCCGGGCCACTTCGTCGATTACTTGGCGCTGCGTGCTTTGGCACACACCGTCGGGATTGCCCACATAGTGCACCGGTGCACCGCGACTTTGGAACTGCACACCTTGGAACTTGCTGGGCAAAAATCCGGCCGACCATTGCCGCGCCGAGATCGGCTGCGCCCCGCCGCCGCCTTCCGAAACCAGCACCACGTAACCGGGCAAATTCTCTGCCTCCGAACCAAGACCGTAGAGCAACCAAGACCCCATGCTCGGCCGCCCTTTGTTGATCGACCCGGCATTCATGAAGGCGTGCGCCGGGTCATGGTTGATCTGCTCGGTGTGCATCGATCGCACGATGCAAATGTCGTCGGCAATCGTTTGAATATTCGGCAGTAGGTCACTGATCATTTGCCCCGATAGCCCACATCGTCGGAAACCCGTTTTCACGCCTCGGGCCAGCAGTTCAGTGCCCTGCAATTGCGCCAGTTGCTCGCCCTTCGTGAACGACTCGGGAAACGCTCGGCCGTCCAATCGATTCAACAGGGGTTTCGGATCAAACAAATCCACATGCGACGGTCCGCCCGCCATGCACAGGTGGACCACGCGCTTCGCTTTCGGGTAAAAATGCGGCGAAGCCAACACCCCGCGCCAGGGGTCGTCGCCCGCCAGCAATCGCGGGTTGAGGATCGAGCCCAGCGCCAGGGTGCCGATGGCTTGCGCGGACTTACCCAAAAACGTGCGGCGCGACCAGGCGCGTTGCTGGTTTTCAAAGTTCTGCAGATCAGTGGGCGTAATCATGGTCGGGAACGGCGTTAGTAGCGCACCAGCGTTTCGTTGAGGTTGAGTAGCACCCGCGCGACTTGGGTCCAGGCCGCCAGTTCCACCGGGTCGAGGGCGGTATCCGACTGATAAAGTCCCACCGTCGCCAAACGCGCAACGTCAGCGGGGGTGTCGCGGTAGGTCGCAAGTTGCGTCGCATAAAACGACTCTAATCCCGTCGCTTCGGTATCCGTGGGTGGGCGAGCCAGCACCAACGTAAACGCATGGTTTAATCGGGTGGTAAAATCAGTCGCAACCGACTCTTTGATCGCCCGCTCGGCCAGGGCCCGCGCGGCCTCCACGAAGGTCGGGTCGTTGAGCAACGTGAGGGCCTGCTGCGGGGTGTTGGAAACCGTTCGTGCCGCCGTGCATTCTTCCCGCGACGGCGCATCGAAGTTGGCCAACATGGGATGCATGAATGTGCGTTGCCAATGCGAGTAAACGCCGCGCCGATACTGCCGATCATCGGTCGCCGCCTCGTAGTCGCGCTTGGGAAAATTGAGCGACACGTAGTAACCTTCCGGCTGATACGGATACGCACTGGGGCCGCCGATTTCGGCATCGAGCAATCCCGCCGCGAAGAGCGCGTTGTCTCGCACAAACTCTGCCTCCAGTCGGCGCGCGGGATGCGACGCGAGCAGGCGATTATTGGGATCCACGTCGCGCAACTCGGGTCGCCCCACTGACGACTGCCGATAAGTCGCGGAAGTGACCATTAATTTCACCAAGGCTTTCACATCCCAACCCGATTCAACGAACTGCACCGACAACCAATCCAACAACTCGGGGTGACTCGGATACTCCCCTTGCAGACCCAGATCATCCACCACGGCGGACAACCCGGTGCCAAAAAACTGGTGCCACAAGCGATTCACCATCGTGCGCGCCGTGAGTGGGTTTTCGGGGGCGAGAATCCAATCAGCCAAATCAAGTCGGGTGGCCCGGCGGTCAGTCGTGGCGGTGGCCTCCGCTAAAAACGCGGGTGGGGCCGGTAGCACGATCGCCCCGGTTTCATCCTGCCAATTGCCGCGCGCCAGCACCCGTGTCTCCATCGGTTCCGCCGCTCGCGTCACCATCGTAAACGCCCGTCCTTCGCGACATGCCGCGATTTCTCGCAGCGTTGCCAGCGCGTCGCTGTAGGCCTCCGAGTCTGCCTCCCCAGTGCCGGCAAAATAGGCGGCAGCCAAGCGTTTCCACTGCGAATTGCTCAGCGTCTGGACTGAACCCATCGCGTCAGCGGCTTTCACGGCATCGACCAACTCGCGCGAAATCGGCTCGGCCCGCCAACGCAGACCCAGCGGCGAAGTCAACAGCCGCACCCGCGCAAGATCTGATGTATTTAGGGTGACGACCAACCGATCACCTTCATGGAGCTCAAGCGGTGACCGTAGTTGGTAGATAATGGACTGCTGCTCTTTCGCATAGGCCGGATTCGAGCGCCACCGTCCCTCCAATGAGGTTTCGAGATACGCATTCGTGAAAGTCCAGCTGTCCCGATCGGCAAAGCCACCAGCCAAATCCAAGGGTTCCGCGTCACTTTGTCCGCTTCGGCGCACCGCCAACGCAGGACTGACCGTGAACGATCCCAAATCATTGCGAGCCACCGTGCCATTGCCTTTGGGATCCGGCATCACATCCATTCGCAACGCAGCCACATGGCCGGCTGATATCTCCAACTCAATGACCGCCCCGGTTTTAGTTTTTTCCCGTTTCTTTGAGCCCTCGATATCCATCAGTCGCACGGATCCATCGGTTTTAAGTTCTACGGCCGTCCAGTCGTCGCCGATGGGTTTGACTGCCTCCGGACGCCGCCATCCATCCGAGGTGTCAACCAAGCTGGCGGAGTTTTTTGACGCCCACGAAAGCACCTTGGTCTGCTCGCTCTGGTGAGCCAGCATCCGCTCCACCACCGCGTCAATGCGGGCTGCCTGCTCGCGCTCCAGCCGGGCCTGGCGGCGCTGCAGATAGGCATTCTCCACGTCGATTTCCGGCGGAAAGGGAAAGTCATTATTGAACCCCTTCAGGTCCGGATTCGGGGTGTATTGATAATCACTATACACGCCCCACTGCTTCACGTCGGCGAAGTAGGCGGCGAGGCTGTAGAAGTCGCGCGTCGTGAAGGGGTCATACTTGTGGTCGTGACACTCCGCGCAGCCCACGGTCGATCCGAGGAACGTGGTCGAAACCGCCCGCACCCGATCCGCCGCCGACTTGGCCAAATACTCCTTCGGCTGGGCACCGCCTTCGCGGGTCATCAAGTTGAGGCGATTAAAGCCCGTCGCCACGAACTGCTCAGGAGTCGGATTCGGCAACAGATCTCCCGCCAACTGTTCGCGAACGAACTCGTCGTAAGGTTTGTTGTCGTTGAACGCCTCGATGACGTAGTCGCGATAGGGAAAGATGTTCTGGCGTTGGTCGCCGTGGAAACCGACCGAGTCGGAAAATCGCACCACATCCAGCCACGGCACCGTCATGCGCTCACCGTAGTGCGGCGAACTCAGCAGCCGATCGATCAGACGCTCGTAGGCCCCGGGCTGGTCATCGGCGATAAACGTGGCCAACTCCCCCGGCGTGGGCGGCAGGCCGGTAAGGTCGAGCGAAACCCGTCGCACCAAGGTCGCGCGGTCAGCTTCGGGACTCGGGTCGATCCCCCGTTCTTCCAGTTTGCGCAGGATGAAATTGTCGATGGGGTTGCGCACCCGCGCGGCGGACTTGACCGCGGGC
>CAXBOL010000030.1:0-14735 GCA_963977295.1 uncultured Opitutaceae bacterium | reverse complement strand
GCGCGCCTTCGAACGGCAATTCCAAGCGGCCTACGGTCTATCCCCGCATGAATACGTGCGGAATCTTCGCGTGCGCATGAGTTGCCACGCCTTGGTGTTCACGACGAAATCTCTCGCCGAGATCGCCACCGAATTCGGCTTCTCCGACCAAAGTCACTTCACCAAGGAATTTCGGCGTTTAATGTCGGAAACTCCCCGTCAGTATCGACTGCGCTACGCCGAGTAACCGGGCCTCCCCCGTTGCGTGCCGACCACTATAATTGGGCGCAACCGCCGCCTGATCGCCGCTTCTGAACCAAAGAATGTCGCGGTCGTTCTAGCAGATTCCCCCGGTTCGATTTAGGATGTGAGGTATTGTGGTGCGTCATTGTTTTTGTTCAATGTCCCACCTCCCCCTTTAATCCTCCCTTCACCCCTTCGGCGCGCCGCCCATCCGCTCGCGCCCCCCCCTCAGACTCGTTTCTTATGCCTCCTCGCACCGTTCAGGATCTCACTACCCTCACGTCTTCCGTTAAATCTCACGTCGAAGGCGCCCTCGAAGAAACCGGCGGACTCCTCCGCCTCGCGCCCGCCTGGGTCCCGCGCTCGTTCCTGCAACCGGGTCTCCGCATCAAACTGCATCCGGACGACACCTATGCCTACGGCCTCAACCGGGGTGGCATCGATGAACGCTGGTTCGCTTCGACCACCGAAACGGCCAATGAAGGTCGCGCCGCCGACGAGGGCTTGAACTACTGTGTCGTCGGCCAAAACCGTTTTACTCTCCGCGACGCGGTCGACGCCTGCGGCGCCACCCTCATTGGCGAACGCATGTGGAAAGAATACGGCAAATGGCCGGTGTATTCGAAGTTCTTCGATAACATGGGACCGATCCCGCATCACATGCACCAGAACGCCGCCCAAGCCGCCCTCGTCGGCCAGGAAGGCAAACCCGAGTCCTACTACTTCCCGCCGCAACACAACAACGTCGGCAACAACTTCCCCTACACGTTCATGGGGCTGGAGCCTGGAACGACCAAAGAGCAAGTCCGCCAATGCATCGCCAATTGGAATAAGGGCGATAACGGCATCCTCGATCTGTCCAAGGCCTACCGCCTCAAACCCGGCACGGGCTGGTTGATCGACCCCTGTATTTTACATGCCCCCGGCAGCCTCTGCACCTACGAACCCCAGTGGGGCAGTGACGTCTTTGGCATGTATCAAAATCTCGTGGAAGGTCGGGAAGTGCCGTGGAGCCTGTTGGTCAAAGACATGCCCGAAGCCCACCATCAGGACATCGACTTCATCGTCGAGCAGTTGGATTGGGACAAGAACGTCGACCCCAATTTCAAGGACAACCACTACCTCGAACCCGTGCCCGTCGCCGACACCCGCGAACAGGGCTACGTAGATCGCTGGATCGTCTACGGCAAGGTCGACCAGAAGCAGTATTTCACCGCCAAAGAACTCACCATCGACCCGGGCACGACCGCAAAGATCACCGACAAGGGCGCCTACGGCCTCATCTGCGTGCAGGGCAGCGGCCGCATCAACAACCAGCCCCTCGTCAGCCCGAAGATGATCCGCTTCAACGAGCTCACCGAAGACGAGTATTTCTGCACCGAAGCTGGCGCCAAAGCCGGTGTCACCTTCACCAACACCAGCTCCACCGAGCCCCTCGTTTGCTTGCGCTACTTCGGTCCGGAAGTGAATCCCGATGCTCCCGCCATGGGGGCCTATCGGCAGAACTCCTTCTAAACTCCCCCTCCCCGCCTTCACTCTAAATTACCCAACGTTAACCCCCATTATTGATCATGTCTGAAAACAACTTCCCCAAACTTCACAACGCGATGTGGCCTGGTATCGTCGGCAATGGTGCCCCCGGCGACGATCCCTTCATCGGGCTCGACGAGATGCTCGACCTCACCGCCAAGGCCGAGGTCGATGGCGTGAAATTCGATGGTGTCGACCTCTTCATGAGTGACCCACACACCTCGATCGACAGCAAGGTGAAGGACATCAAGGCGCTCGCGAGTAAGCTCAAAAAACGCAAGCTCGTGGCCGGTTCGATCGTGGCTCCCGTCTGGGGCGTCACCGGCGGCGGTTCCGCCATGGGCAGCGAAGCAGAACGCACCGCGTTCCTGACTCAAGTGCGCAAGTCTTGCGCGATTGGCGCCAAGCTCCGTGAACTCGGCGTCCGCCCCCACGGCGTGGTGCGTATCGACTCCTCCGCGTCCGTCGCCGATTGGGCCAAAGATCCCAAGGGCAACACCAAGCTCATCGCGGCGACCTTCAAGGAGGCCGCCAAAATCGCCAAAGACCACGGCGAACGTCTCGCCGCCGAAGGCGAGATTTGCTGGGGCGGTATGCACAGTTGGAAACACATGCTGGAGCTCCTCGAGGCCGTCGGCGAACCGAAGGTCCTCGGGTTCCAAGCCGACATGTCGCACACGCTCCTCTACACCCTCGGCGAGAACGCACCCAAGCACCGCATCGTGCCCAAGAAATTCCACTGGGAACCCGCCGCGACTCACGAGGCGCTGACCAAACTCTCCACCGCGCTTCGCCCGTGGACCATCGACTTCCATGTCGCCCAAAACGACGGCACCGTCTTCGGTTCCGGCAGTCACGAAAAGACTGGCCGCCACTGCCAGGCCACCGACCCGAAGGGCAAACTCAACATCGTGCGCGACGCCGGCTACTGGCTCCGCGACGGCAAGAACAAAGTCACCAAGAAAATCCGCCATATTTGCTGGGACGGCTGCATGTTCTCCAACGCGGTCATGCAAAAACAACAGACGTGGAACGACATCCTCGCTGCCATGATCGAGGTTCGCAAAAACCACGGCTGGTCCGAGTAAGTTTCCGCCACCAATTCAATTACCCTTAACTCCCTTATCCGCATGAAAAAACTCAATGTCGGCATGGTAGGTTACGGCCTGATGGGTCGGGCCCACACCAACGCGTTTCGCAAAGTTCGTAACTTCTTCCCCGGTGAAATTCACCCGGTGCTCAAGGCCGTGTGTGGCCGCGATGGCGCCCAAGCGCAGGCCTTCGCCGATACTTGGGGCTACGAGTCGGTCGAAACCGATTGGCGCAAACTCATCGAGCGGTCGGACATCGATCTAATCGACATCGCCGCCCCCAACAACGTGCACGGCGAGATCGCCATGGCCGCCGCCAAAGCCGGTAAAATTGTCATGTGCGAAAAGCCACTCGCCATGAATGCTGGCGAAGGTGACGCCATGGTGGCCGCCGTCGAGGCCGCCGGGGTCGCCAACATGGTGTGGTATAATTACCGTCGCGTCCCGGCCGTCACCCTCGCCAAACAACTCATCGATGAGGGCAAACTCGGTAAGATCTTCCACTACCG
Organism: uncultured Opitutaceae bacterium; assembly: GCA_963977295.1. GTDB lineage: Bacteria > Verrucomicrobiota > Verrucomicrobiia > Opitutales > Opitutaceae > Actomonas. Next base: position 11,383 of record CAXBOL010000030.1, on the reverse strand, counting down.
CGCCAACTTTCTCCAAGACTGGACCATCTCCGCCGATGTGCCCCAGGGCGGCCCTGGCACCTGGCGACTCGATGCCGCCGTGGCCGGCAGCGGCGTGACCGGCGATTTGCTCGCCCACTGCATCGACACCGCGCAATGGCTCAATGGCAGCATCACCACCGTCACCGCCATGACCGAAACGTTCGTCAAAGAGCGCAAGGACGCCGCGTCCGGGGAGACACGGGCGGTCAAGATCGACGACGCCAGCGCCTTTCTCGGTCGCTTCGCCAACGGCTCCCTCGCCCTCTTCGAGGCCACCCGTTACGCCCGCGGTCACAAGGCCCTCTACACCCTTGAAATCAACGGGGAACACGCCTCGCTTAAGTGGGATCTGCACGACCTGCATCGCCTGCAATGGTTTGACCATCGCGACGCCAGCATCGTCCGCGGCTGGCGCTCCATTCACCTCAGCGACAGCGACCAGCCTTACATGAGTCACTGGTGGATTCCCGGCGTGCAGATCGGCTTCGAACACACCTTCGTTCACCAGGTCGCCGACTTCCTCAAAGGCATCGAGGAAGGCGTCCCCGCCGCCCCGACCTTCCGGGATGCGCTGAAAACCGATCGGGTCACCGACGCCGTGTTGGCTTCAGCCGCCTCCGGCCAATGGACCCCCGTCAAGCCCCTCTAATCCCAACCGCCCTGCCCCTATGGCCAACGCCTCTGCCCCCGCTCTCAACGCTAAATTCGGGTTCAATCTCCTCAATTGGACCGCTGCCGTGTCCGAGGAGCACTTCCCGATCATCGAACGTTTGCAGAAGATCGGTTACGACGGGATCGAAATCTTCACTGGCCATGAAGATCCCGCCGCCTACCGGCAGCTGGGGGCGTTTCTGCAACAACGGGACCTTGGGATCACCTGCGTGACCGTGCTCAGTGCGGAGACCAATCCGATCAGTCCCGATGCCGCCGTCCGTGCCCAGGCCCTCGACCGGCTGAAGTGGAACATCGATCGCTGCGTCGACGTTGGCTCCACGTTGCTGTGCGGACCGTTTCACTCCGCCTTCGCCACCTTCACGCGCAACGACATTGAAGACGCCGAATACCAACGCAGCGCCGAGGTCCTGCGCGCCGCGGGTGACTATGCTCAACAGGCGGGCGTGATCCTCGCCCCCGAAGCGCTCAATCGCTTCGAGTGCTACCTGTGTAACACCATGACGCAGCTGCGCCACTTGGTCGAATTGACCGACCATCCCCATGTGCGGTCCATGTATGATACCCATCATGCCAACATGGAGGAAAAGACGCATGCGACGGCGCTGCATCACATCGCACCTCACCTCGCGCATGTGCACCTCAGCGAAAATGATCGGGGCACCCCGGGCTCCGGCCACATCGATTTCGACGAGACGCTGCACGCGTGCGTGGAAATTGGATACGAGGGCTGGTTTACGATCGAGGCGTTTAGTCGCGCCGATCCCGGCTTCGCCAACGCCATTAACGTCTGGCGGGAGTTCTCGCCCGCTTGGGACATCGCCGAAAGCGGCTACACCTTTCTCGCCGACGCCATGCGTCGCGCCGGTTACACGCTCTCGCGTTAAGTTTTTCCGCCCCCACTCATCTCCATGCAAATCCGCTCCGCCCTGATCGCATTGGCCCTATCCGGCCTTTGCCTCGCCTCCGCCGCCGACTCGAAATCCGTCTCAATTTTCAACGGCCACGATCTCACCGGCTGGACCGGAAACCCGCAAATGTGGTCGGTCGAGGACGGCGCGATCACCGGTCGCTCGACGATCGAACACCCGGTGGAAATCAACACCTTCCTGGTCTACCAAGCGCCGGTTAAAAATTTCGAACTCAGGGCCAAATTCCTCCTCCGAGGCGAGTCCGCCAACTCCGGTATCCAATACCGGAGCAAATACTTCGACGAAAGCATTTGGAGTGTCGGCGGCTATCAAGCCGACATGGATGTCGTCAACCGCTACACCGGTATGCTTTACGAAGAACGCGGTCGCGGCATCGTGGTGAAACCCGGCGAGCGCATCCGCATCGGACCGCTCAAGGACAACGGCAAGCCGCAACTGGACCCCATCGGCGAGCCGACCGATCCGGCCGTGCTTAAGGCCGCGATCCATGCCGGGGAGTGGAACGAGATCGTGATCCTCGTCGAGGGCAACCACCACCGCCACTACGTCAACGGGGTGTTGACCGCCGAAGCTTATGACACCGATCCGGCGAAGTCCGCCTCGAGCGGTCTGCTTGCCCTCCAACTTCATCGCGGCCCGCCCATGATCGCGCAGTTCAAAGATATTACGCTTACCACTCTGCCCTAACCGGTTCCCCTCCCCCCACCGTCTCATGACCCATTTTTTCTCGGCTCGAAAGAGCATGTTCGACCGACGCACGTTCGTCGGTTCACTCATTGTCGGCTTACTCGCCTGCGGCACTCTCGGGGCCCAAGACCTTGATCTCGCCACTCAGCCTTCCGATCTGCAAATCGCCCCGGGCTTCAAGGTGGATTTACTCTACACCGTGCCCAAGGAAGAACAGGGCTCCTGGGTCGGCATCACCTACGACGATAAAGGTCGGCTGATTACGACCGATCAATACGGCGGACTCTATCGCATCACTTTGCCTCCGGTCGATTCGACTATCGAGGCAAAGATCGAACCGCTGGCGATCACCCTGCCCGAGAGTCCGTTGTCCGACCCGAGCCGGCGCGACGAAGAACGAGACGGCACTATCGGTGCCCACGGCGTGCTCTACGCCTTCGACAGCCTCTACGTGATGGTCACGGAAAACTTCTACAAGCAGGGTATCTGGCGCCTGCGCGACACCACCGGCGACGACCAATTCGACGAAGCCGTCCACCTTCGTTCCTTGAACGGCCGGGGTGAGCACGCGCCGCATTCCCTGGTGCTTTCCCCCGACGGTCAGTCGATCTACACCGCCGCGGGTAACTTCACTGATCCTGCACCCGGACTCAACGGCGCGCGCCCTGTGCGCTACGGCGAAGATCACCTCCTCCCCCGCATGTGGGATGCCCGGGGCCACGCCCGCGGCCGCTTTGCTCCCGGCGGCTGGGTGGGCCGCATGGATCCCGACGGCCATGAACTCGAAATCTTCGCCCAAGGGTTTCGCAATCAGTTCGACATCGCGTTCGACGCCAACGGCGAATTGTTCACCTACGATTCCGACATGGAGTGGGATATCGGCATGCCTTGGTATATGCCCACGCGCATCAATCACATCGTCGACGCCGGTGACTACGGCTGGCGCAGTGGTGCCGGTCGTTGGCCCGACTATTATCCGGATAGTTTGCCCGCTTCCCTCAACATCGGCCCCGGCTCCCCCACCGGCACGATCTTCGGCACCAGCGCCAAGTTCCCGGCCAAGTATCAACGCGCCCTCTACGCCGCCGATTGGACCTACGGCACGCTCTACGCCATTCACCTCGCTCCCGATGGGGCGACCTACATCGGCAAAAAAGAAGAGTTCATTGCCGGTAAGCCCCTTCCTCTAACCGATCTCACCATCAACCCGCACGACGGCGCGATGTATTTTCTGGTCGGTGGCCGTCGCACCCAATCCGCCCTCTATCGGGTGACCTACACAGGCGCCGAATCGACTGCGCCAGCCGCCATCACGCCCCTCACCGCGGCCACCACCCTCCGACACAAGCTGGAACTCTTGCACGCCCCCGACACGCCGCCCGCCGCCATTGATCAAGCGTGGCCGCACCTCGGCAGCTCCGATCGTTTTATCCGCTGGGCCTCCCGCACTGCCATTGAACGCCAAATCCCGTCCAACTGGGCCGATCGCGCCATCGCCGAAACCGATCCCCAGGCCTCCATCGAGGCGCTCATCGCCCTTGCTCGAGTCGGTGAGCCGCGCTACCAGAAGGACATAATCTATTCGCTGCAGGAGATCGATTTCGCCGCGCAACCCCACGAACGCCAGCTCGCTTGGTTGCGGACTTGGCAGCTTGCATTCACGCGCTTGGGTCCGCCCACCGAGTCAATCCGCGTCAGTGCGCTGGAGTCACTCGATTCGCTTTTCCCTCACGCCGACGCCAGCATCAATCGCCTGCTGATTGAGCTGCTAATTTATCTCGATTCGCCCACCGTAGTGGCCAAAAGCGTGCCCCTACTCCTCGTCGCCGAACCACAAGAAACCACCGCCGAAGAGCTCGGCGGCGCCGGCCTCATCGCCCGTAATGATCGCTACGCTTCCGCGGTCAAGAGTGCCACCAACAGCCGGCCCGACCGGCAGCAAATCGCCCTCGCCTACGCCCTGCGAAATGCAACCGTCGGCTGGACCCCCGAGTTGCGCCGAGCCTACTTCACATGGTTCACCACGACTCGCCAATGGCGAGGCGGTGCCAGTTTCTCCGGTTTCATCGCCAACATCCGCGAAGATGCGTTGAACAAGGTAACCGACTCTCGCGAGCGCGATATCATGGCCGATATCTCCAAGGCCCCTGTGCATTTGTTTGTGGCCGGGGCGATGGCCCCCAAAGGTCCCGGACAAGTTTACACGGTCGACGATGCCGCCGCCCTGTTCACCGGAAAATTGAGCGGCCAAAACTTCTCCCGTGGCCAAGCCATGTTCTCGGCCACCGCCTGCGTCGCTTGCCACCGATTTAACGATATCGGCGGCGGCATGGGCCCTGACCTGACCGGGGCCGGAAATCGTTACAGCGTCCGCGACCTGCTGGAAAACATCATCGAGCCCTCCAAGGTCATCAGCGACATCTACGAAGCGGAGCAATTCGAGATGGACGATGGCAATATCCGCGTGGGACGAGTGATTGAGGAAAAGCGCGGGGCCTACCAGATCATGACCAATCCGTTTGATCCCAATGATCTTCGATCTATCAAAAAGGACGAAATCGTCGCCCGTCGCCCTCACCCCGTTTCATTCATGCCCCCCGGGTTGATCAACGGCCTCAACCCGGACGAACTCCGCGATTTGGTCGCTTACATCCTCTCCGGGGGCAACGCCGAGGACCCCATGTTCGCCCCGAGCAAATAAGTTTAAACCGCCCCGGCCCATCGTGCCAAAATCCTCCCGTAACCCCCGAATCCCCCAAGTCGAGACCGTCGAAGGCGCACCTTCGTGGCGATTTGGCAACGATCAGATTGATGCCTGCGTGACTCTACAGGGCGGCCACCTCGCCCCCGTTACCTTTCGAACCCCGGCCGGTGAGATTCAGCCCTTTTCGATTGCCCCTTGGGGCACCGAATCACTCGCCCCGGGCACCCCGGATCTGCTTAAAACCCTCCGCGGAGACTTTTTTTGCGCCCCGTTTGGGGGCAACGGCACCCCGTGGCGAGGTGAAGCCCACCCTCCGCACGGCGAGACCGCATCAGCCGTGTGGCAATCTCCTCGTCTGTCCCTTCCTGCCGAAGGTCGACTTCGCTTCGAAGCCGATCTCGCCCCCACCGTCCGAGCAGGCCGCGTGAGTAAGTCCATCGAAGTGCGCGACGGAGAAACCAATCTCTACCTGCGCCACACCCTCTCTGGGTTTGCCGGCCCCATGAGCCTCGGTCATCACGCCATGTTGAAGTGTCCCGCCACTTCCAGTGGAGGCCATATCGGCCTTAGTCCCTTCAAATCCGGTCGAGTTCTCCCCGACCCGTTTGAGTCCCCGGTCGTCGGAGGATACTCGACCCTCAAGCCGGGAGCGACCTTCCAGAATCTTCAGCACGTCCCCCTCCTCGATGGATCCGACACCGACCTCTCGCGTTATCCTGCCCGGGAAGGATTCGACGATCTGGTAATGGTCACGACCAAACCCCGCCCCACCCCTGCCTGGAGCACCTTGGCCTTCCCCGATGCCGGCTACCTATGGTTCAGTCTGCGTGATTCAAACGTCCTCGCCTCCACCATTTTGTGGTTTTCCAACGGAGGCCGCCACTATGCCCCGTGGAACGGGCGACACCGCGGCGTCATCGGGATCGAAGATGTCACGAGCCATTTCCACTATGGTCTGGCCGAATCGGTCGAAAATCATGCCAAAGCGCCGGCCAAGATTCCCACCATCCAGCGCCTCAGCCGCCGCAAGCCCAAGGTCGTAAACTACCTCATGGGAGTGGTGCCCATCTCCCCAGATTTCGATCGAGTCAAAACCGTGCGTTTCGGCGACCGGCAAGTCACCTTCGTCGCCGAATCCGGCTCCAAGGTGCACCACTCCGTTGATCACACCTTCCTGACGGCCTCCATTTAGCCACCTGCCTCGGCCAGACCCTCAGAAATCCCCGGCCTCGGTGCACCAAAAAACGAAGTGGGCCCCGAGCTAAGTAACGTATTACGTTACAACGACCACCACTCGTTACGCACCGCCTTCAGCATCTTGTAACATAATACGTTACTTAAAGTAGAACCCCCGCTCCTTCGGCCCAAATCGAGACGCGCTAGCCGAGCCTCGGAGAGTTTCGACGCTAAATTTAGAATAGTTCCAATTATTACTTGCGAATTAGAACCATTCCAAATTGGTTGACCTTTCCACGATCATGAAGCCGAACGACACCATCCCTGCCCCTATCGCCCAGCACCTCGCTGAGTGCGGTCTTCGTCCCACTGCTCAACGGGAAACCGTCTACCAAGTCCTCCTTGATAAACGAGATCACCCCACGGCGGACGAAGTGTTCGCACGGGTCAAGGAGGTCATGCCAACCATCTCGTTGGCTACAGTTTACAACTGTCTGGAAGCCCTCGTTCAGCATGAACTGGTGCGCGCAGTGAACTTCGAACGCATGTCGACTCGCTACTGCCCCAACCTGCACCCGCACGCGCATTTCCACGACGAAAGCGGCACCACCTTGGATATCGATTTACCGCCGCAGATGCTGGAACAACTCCGCGCCCTCGTGCCGGCAGGTTACTCGACCAAACACATCGAAATCAATTTCCACGGGCGCTCCGGCTCCAACTAAACGCCGCGCCGCCCGCCCTACGAACCTACGTTCTCACTCCCTATTTTAAGTCTAAACATGAACACGCTCGAAATCCGCGACCTGACCGTCGCTCTCTCCGCTTCTCCTGCACAGCCTATCGTCAAGGGACTCTCCCTGACGATCAAGACCGGTGAGGTCCATGCCATCATGGGTCCCAATGGCACCGGGAAGTCCACCCTCTCGAAGGCCATCGCGGGACATCCCGACTACGAGATCACCGGCGGCGATGTGCTCATCGACGGTAAGTCGATCCTCGAGATGGAACCCGACGAACGGGCCCGTGCCGGGATCTTCCTCGCGTTTCAATATCCCGCCGAAATTCCTGGTGTTTCCATCGCCAACTTCCTCCGCGCCGCCGAACAAGCACGCTTGGCTGAAGGTGAAAATGTCGACGCGGCCGCCTACTACAAGCGCCTCTACAGCAAGATGGATATGCTCAAGATCGACCGGAAATTCACCGCCCGATCTGTCAACGAAGGCTTCTCCGGCGGCGAAAAGAAGCGCTGTGAAATTCTCCAGATGGCCATGCTCGAACCCACTTTCGCGCTCATGGACGAAACCGACTCCGGTCTCGATATCGACGCTCTCAAAATCGTCGCCGAAGGCGTGAACAACCTCCGCGGCGATACCTTGGGCGTGTTGATGATTACCCACTACCAACGCCTGCTCGACTACATCGTGCCTGACTTCGTCCACGTCATGTATGACGGACAAATCGTGAAGAGCGGCGACAAATCTCTCGCCCTCGAACTCGAGTCCAAAGGTTACGATTGGATCAAGACCGAGTTCGCCGCCGCGACCGCCTGAGCGGCCCCGAGTCCGCCGTCAACCGCACCCAACCACCGACCCATTTCCGCATGAAGCCACCCACCGATTTAGCCGCCCCCGAGACACTGGAGACCGAAAATCCCGCCGAGGGCATCGACCAGTCAGCCGGTAACTTTAACTACGACGTCAAATACGCCTTCGACGCCGGAGCAGGTCTGACCGAGGACACCGTTCGCTACATTTCTCACGTCAAGAAGGAGGAGGACTGGATTCTACAATTTCGCCTCAAAGCGTTAAAAACGTTTCTCGACAAACCCATGCCCACCAACTGGGCGACTAAAGATCTCGATAACATCGATTTCGATAAAATCCGTTACTACTTGTCCCAGGGCCAAGCTCCGAAGCGCACTTGGGATGAAGTTCCCGACGACATCAAAAAGACCTTCGAGCGCCTCGGTATTCCCGAGCAAGAACGCAAGTTCCTCGCTGGCGTGGAAGCGCAATTCGATTCCGAAGCGGCCTACTCCAACGTAAAAGAGATCGTCGCCAAACAGGGCGTGATCTTCATGGGCTCGACCGAGGCGTTGCGCGAGCATCCCGAGATCTTTCGGAAGTGGTTCGGCAAAGTCATCCCCACCTCCGACAATAAGTTCTCTGCGCTCAACAGTGCGGTATTCTCCGGCGGTTCCTTCATCTACGTCCCTCCCGGCGTTAAAGTTTCCCAACCGCTCCAAGCTTACTTCCGCATCAACGCCGAAAACTTCGGTCAATTTGAGCGCACCCTCATCATAGTCGATGAAGGGGCCGAGGTCACCTACATGGAAGGTTGCACCGCGCCGAAATTCTCCACCGCGACCCTCCACTCCGCCGTGGTCGAACTCGTGGCGATGAAGAACGCCAAGATCCAATACATCACCGTGCAAAACTGGGCGGCCAACGTCTATAATCTCGTCACCAAGCGCGGCATCGCGCACGAAGGCGCCGAGATCAAATGGATCGATTGCAACATCGGCAGCCGTCTGACGATGAAGTATCCGGGCGTGATCCTGAAGGGTGAATATGCCCGCGGCGAAGTGCTTTCCATCGCGCTCGCCAACGATGGCCAACACCAGGACACCGGCGCAAAGATGATTCACGCCGCCAACCACACCACCTCATCGATCGTCGCAAAGTCCATTTCCGTCGGCCAAGGCCGGTCGACCTACCGGGGTGTCGTCCACATTCCAAAGCACCTCAAGGGCTGCAAAAATAACACTGAATGCGACGCGTTGTTGATCAACAGCAACTCCCGCACCGACACCTATCCGGCCATCACGGTGCGCGGCGACGATCACGCGGTGCAACATGAAGCCTCCGTCTCCAAAGTGAGCGAAGAAATGATCTTTTATATGCAACAGCGTGGTCTCAGCGAAGCGCAGGCCATGAGCCTCGCCGTCAATGGCTTCGTCAATGATCTCGTGCGCCAGTTCCCCATGGAATACAGCGTCGAGCTCAAGCGACTCATCGACCTCGAAATGGAAGGCAGCGTCGGCTGAGTATTGGTCAGGCTGGCGACCTTCCTGCGCGAATTTCCGTGCGTCAGGTTGCCACCGCATCACTCCCTTTTCGTAATTTTTAAAATCGTAAATTTTCCATGTCCGTGTCCGCTCCCGCTTCGACTCCTACCATTCTCGATCCGTCCCGTTTTGCGACCCACCTCGCGCAGCGCAGCTATTTGCCCGCCTGGTGGACCGCCGCCAAACAGGAGGCTTGGGACGAGTTCAACGCTCGCGCCATGCCTTCGCGCAAAGACGAAAACTGGCGGTTCTCCAGCCTCAGCACGATCAAACTGGACGGCTTTGTCGCACCGGAAGATCCCGCCAGCTTGGTGCCGCATCTGCCCGACTTTCCGCACGCTTCGGAGATCATCTTTTCGAACCGCCAATTGGTGGGACGCACCGGTTTGCCGGCCACGCTATCTGAGCAAGGAATCATCTTTGCGCCGATCGATGAAGCCTTGCGCGATCACGGCGATTTGATTCGGAAGTATTTCCAACACAACCCCGTCAATCTCGGTAGCGAAAAGTTTGTCGCCCTTAACACCGCGTTCGCGGCGAGTGGCGCTTTCTTACATGTGCCCAAGGGCATTAAAGTCGAACTGCCGTTCGTCGTGCAGCACACCGTCACCGGCAACAAACAGGCCGTATTCCCGCACACCATCGTGGTGCTCGAAGAGGGTGCCGAAGCGACTTTGGTGGAATTCTTCGTATCCGGCGACAAAGCCACCCATTTCTCCTCCGGGGTGAACGATCTCCATGCGGGTCAGAATTCAAAACTCACCTACGTGGGGGCGCAAAACTGGTCTGACGATACGTTGTCCTTCCAGTCCAATAGTATCACCGCCCAGCGCGACGCCAATATCATGTGCCTGAATGTGCATTTGGGTGGTCGCCAATCCCGGCACGAGTCTCACTCCCGCTTGCAAGGCCCCGGCGCCCATAGCCAGATGTTGGCCCTGACCGTCGCCAAAGGCACGCAAGAGTTTGATCAACGCACGCTGCAAACGCATCAAGCGCCGCACACCACCTCCGATCTGCTCTACAAGAACGCCCTCATCGACAAGGCAAAGACCATTTTTTCGGGTCTAATTGTGGTCGAACCCGAAGCTCAGCAAACCGACGCCTACCAGACTAATCGGAACCTACTGCTCTCCGACGAAGCCGAAGCCAACAGCCTGCCGGGCTTGGAAATCCAAGCCCACGACGTCAAATGCTCTCACGGTTCGACTTCGGGTCGGATCCCTCCCGAACAACAGTTTTACCTCCAGTCACGGGGGATTGATCCCGCGAAAGCGCACGAATTGATCGTATTTGGTTTCTTCGAAGAAGTGCTCAATCGCCTCGATAACGACGATCTCCATCGCGTGCTCAGCGAATTGATCCAGTCGAAGTTCAAAAAATAATCCTCCGTCGCTTACCGCCCTCCCTGTATGACCTCGTCTCCCATGAAAGATCGCGATCGCACCCTTTCCCGCGAAATCGTCGCCACCCAGATTCCCTCGGGTGATAAACACACGCTCCCCGAGGGCACCAAGGTGTTCATTCATCAGGTGCTGGGAGGCAGCTACACGGTGCAGACCGATTCCGGGCTCTACAAATTGGACGGCAAGGATGCGGACGCCATCGGCGAAGAGGTTATCGTCGATACCGTCACCGCCTCGACCACGAGCGATGGCGCCCCAGACCAAGAAGCCGTGTGGGATCAGTTGAAGAAAGTGTTCGATCCGGAAATTCCGGTTAACATCGTTGATCTCGGTCTCGTTTATTCGATGGATATTATCCAACTCGACGAGGATCAGGGCTACAAAGTCGACGTCGCCATGACCCTCACCGCCCCCGGTTGTGGCATGGGTCCGGCGATTGCGGAGGATGCCAAGAGCAAGATCATTCTCGTCCCGGGCGTCAGCGCCGCCGAGGTTCATCTTGTGTGGGAACCGGCGTGGAACCAAGCCATGATTTCCGAAGAAGGCAAGATGGTCTTGGGTCTGATCTAAGATCCCCTCCGCTCGAAGTCACCTAGTTGTCACCTCGACGATTTGCCTCGTCGGGTGTATTACGACAGAGGATTGCTCCGCCGAATTTAAATTCCGGACTCCCGTTAACTTCATGTCCTCCTCCCGCCTCAAGCCTACCTTTGCC
>CAXBOL010000029.1:0-14758 GCA_963977295.1 uncultured Opitutaceae bacterium | reverse complement strand
GCTCTCCATCGGTAGCGAGGGTGTTCGTCAAATAGCTTTTGCAGTCGGGCAAACGTCTCCGGCAGCACGGCTTCTTCATTGAAGACGGGCATCACGACCGCGATGAGGGGAACAGGTTTGTCCATGGATCAGATTCGAGACGGAAACCGCAGCAGTCGGCATCCGAAGTTACAACCGATGAAGCGACGGGAGATTGAGCGCAAGTGTTGAGGCAAGGACACGTGTAGCCATGCTTGACGGTCGCGCGCCGGGCTCTGCATCGTCCCGGGATGGAAAACGCGCCTGCGGGCAAACGAGATAATAAGGGACTGCTGATCAAACGTGGTACTGGCGGCGGGAGCGGTGTTGGTCCTGAAAGGTGTCGACCTGGAGGAACTGAAGAATCAGGGGCTCGAGATGGTGCGGACGGCGGGACCGGTGGCCTTTTTCGTGGGCATGGCCATCGTGCCAGCGTTTGGGTTTCCGCTTTCGCCGTTCACGCTTTCGGCGGGGTCGGTTTTTGCGCCCACGCTGGGGTGGCCTACAGTGCTAGTCGCCATGTGGGTGGCCTTGGCGGTGAATGTATCGATTACCTACTGCTTGGCGCGGTGGATGGCGCGGCCGGTATTGGAGAAATTGGTGCTTCGCTTAGGTTACAAGTGGCCGCAGGTGCCCCCAGGGGAGGCGTGGAATTTCACAATTTTACTGCGGGTCACGCCGGGCCCTCCCTTCGTCGCTCAGAGTGCGTTGTTGGGGTTGGCGGAAGTACCGTTTCGGATTTATCTGATCGGGTCGGTCATCATCGCAGGGATGTATGGCACGGCTTTCGCCGTGTTCGGGGAAGCCTTGTTGTCGGGGCAGGGACGCATGGTCATGGTGGGAATCGGCGCGCTGGCGGCGTTGTCGGTGGGCACTCATTTGCTGCGTAAACATCTGGCCAAAAAGAAACTGGCGGCGGCGAAGTGATGGACTTCGAACTCGATCCGGTGTCGTCCAAGAAGGGCGACCAAAAAGTGGAAAGCGTGACGTCGTTTACGCGTCGGATTAAGTTGCTGCTTGAATCGCAGGTGGGCGCGGGCTGGGTGCGCGGAGAGGTTTCCAATCTGCGGCGACAAGCGAGTGGTCACGTGTATTTTTCACTCAAGGACGCGGGCGCACAGTTGTCGTGTGTGTTGTTTCGGGGTGATGCCATGCGCCAATCGACGGACTTGAGGGATGGCCAGCAGATCGTGGCGTTTGGCGAGGTGAGTGTTTATGCGGCCCGGGGGCAGTATCAGATGATCGTGCGGGCAGTGGTGGAGGATGGTGTGGGCCGTCTGCAGCGAGAATTTGAGGCGCTGAAAAAGAAACTTTCGGAGGAGGGTTTATTTGCCCGGGAGCGGAAGCGACCGCTGCCCGAGTTGCCCTTGGTGGTGGGGATCGTGACCTCGCCCACGGGGGCTGCGGTGCAGGATTTCGTGCGTATCATGGTGCGCCGGGGTTGGCGCGGACGATTGATCGTGTTGCCGGCAAAAGTGCAAGGGGACGGGGCGGCGAGGGAGATCGCAGCGCAACTCGATTATGCGGGACGGGCGGGCATTTTCGACGTGCTGGTGGTGGGGCGCGGTGGCGGCAGCTTGGAGGATCTTTGGGCCTTCAACGAGGAGGTGGTGGTGCGAGCGGTGGTGGCTTGTCCCGTGCCGGTAATCTCGGCGGTGGGGCATGAAATTGATTTTACCCTGACGGATTTTGCCGCCGATCTCCGCGCGGAGACGCCCAGTGGAGCGGCGGAATTGTTGTCCAGCCGTTTCGGGGAATTGAGGGATCGGTTGGACGAAGCGACCGATCAGTTGCAGCGGAGACTCCGGGAAGGACTGGATTCGGCGAAGGATCAGGTGCGTGGATTGAAGTCGCGTCTACGACTGCTCACCCCGCGGGGACAAGTGGAACAAGGATGGCTGCGGCGGGATGATCTCGCCAATCGGCTCGCGGGAGCGTTGGCGGGGGAAATGCGCGCCAAACGCGTGGCTTTGGCCACAACTCAAGCTGCCCTACGGACAAATTCGCCGCAGCGGCGAGTGGAGTTCGAGTCTCACCGCCTCCTCGCGTTCTGGAAGCGGTTGCAGTCAGCGAGTCCGGCCTCGGTCTTACAGCGTGGGTTTGCGATCGTGAGGGACCGTGAAAAACGACCCATTGTGCGTCGGGCCGGAGTCGCGGCGGAAGCCGGATTGGAGATCGAATTTGCCGACGGTCGCGTGAAGGTGCGGACCGAATCAGACCATCCTTAAATCGCACGTCTGACGGCGGCGACGAGGTAAGTCGCAGCGTTGGCCAAGGCGGTGGGAAGTTCGACGTGCGGTGGGGTGATGGCGGAGATTTCGCAGCCGAGTGGAGGCCGGGCGACATCGACGGATCCGGCGAAAAGTTTGACGGATTTTCCCAGTTCGAGGGCACGGCGGGTGAGGGTTCCCGGGCCTTTGCCTTCCAGAGAGCTTTCGTCAAATCGACCTTCGCCGGTGATGATCAAGTCTGCGGTTTCAACTTTGCGGGCAACATCCAGCCACTCCTCGACGAGATCAAACCCGGGGACCAAATGCGCGTTTGCGGCGGTGAGAAACGCGAAAGCAATGCCCCCGGCGGCTCCCGCGCCGGGAGTGGCCTCGAGGTTGGGGCGATGAGCGGCGGTGCCGAGCAGCTTCGCCATTCGAGCCATCTCTGCTTCGAGTCGAGGCAGATCGTCGGGTTTGAGGCCCTTTTGAGGGCCGAACACCGCGCTGGCTCCACGGGGCCCGAGCAAGGGATTCGAGACATCGCAGGCGATGCGGATGGGCGGAAGCGTCAAGTCGGTCGGCACGAGCCGATGAATGTGCGACCAGGAGGCAGGGTGAGCGTGAGGGACAGGATTGCCGGCGGCATCTTCGGCCCGCCAGCCGAGAGCGAAGAGGGCGCCCAGACCGAGATCGTTGGTGGCGCTGCCGCCGAGCCCGAGTAGGACCGCGTCGGCCCCGGCATCCATGGCGGCACGGATGAGTTGACCGGTGCCCCCGGTGTCGGTTTGCCAAGGATCGCGCAGGGCTTGCGACAAAGACTGAATGCCACTCGCGCTGGCGAGTTCGATCACGGCCAATTTTTCGGTCGAGGGGAGATCCAGACGTGTTTTCACGGCTGAGGGGAGCCGGGAAAATTCAACCAGACCGAACCCGGCGACACAGGGGACGCGCAAGGGCCCCGAGACTTCAACGTCGTGCCATGATCCGCCGACGGATTGGGTGAGGATGGAGGCAAACCCTTCGCCACCGTCGGCCAAGGGGCATAGCTCGAGGGCCCAATCGGGGTGTTGGACGGCAATAATGTCGCGAGTGATTTCGCAGGCCGCCTGGGCCGTGAGGGCATCCTTAAACTTGTCGAAAGCGATCAATACGCGCATGCCCGAAACTCAGAGGAAATGCGGCGCCAGCGCGAGGGAGATTTGCCCTCGAGCCTGTTTGCCCTTCGGTCGCGCAGCGTCGCGGACCTGGCGGACAGTGGTGGGGCAGGTGGAGACAGCCGGCTGCAGGGCTGTCGGTTTGGGCCACAGGTTTGGGGAAAATCCTCGCGCGGGGCCAGAGGGGCCGCAGGATGCGGCGGATGATTGCTCGTTGTCAGTCGGGGTTTGAGGATTTGCTCGCGCGTGAACTGGAGTCACGGGGCGGTCGCGTGCTCGCCGAGGGCGGGGGCTGGGTGCAGTGCGGTGAGTTGGCCGTGGCTCCGGAAGAGTTGTGCTTTGCGCATCAAGTGATGATCGCCCCTCAGCGGGTGGAAGGCGATTCGGTGAACCGACTGGCGGGCGCGGTGTTGGATATCTGGTTGGCCGCGATCAAGGATCAGCGGATCGAATCGGCGTGGCCGTGTGTGTTCACGGCGGCGGCGGAGCTTGATGGACTGGGTCGACGGATGGCCGCGGTGGAAAAGACGTTTCGGGAGCAGTTGAAGAAACGCTTGGGGCGGGTGGCGCGATTGGCGGTCGATGATGTGCCGGGTGGCGTGGGCCGGGTTGCAGGGCTCTTTGTGTTCTTTTCCAACTTTGGCGAAGCTTGGGTGGCGCAGGAAATCCTGCGGGGTGGTCAGCGCCGGATGGCGGATGATGCGGAAGCGCCGTCGCGCAGTTATTTGAAAGTGGAAGAGGCCTACGGCGTGTTGGGCGCGGAGCCCGCCCCGGGCGAATTGGTGGTCGATTTGGGCGCGGCTCCCGGCGGCTGGAGTTACAGTGCAGCTAAGCGGGGGGCGCGGGTGATCGCGATTGATAATGGTCCACTCAAAGGCGGGGCACTGGATCATCCGTTGATCGAACATCGACGAGAAGACGCGTTTGGGTTTCGGCCGAGTGCAGACGAACCGGTCGATTGGCTGTTTTGTGATCTGGTCGAAGATCCCCATCACGTGGCTCGTAATTTGATCACGCCGTGGTTGATCAACGGATGGTGCAAGCGCTTCGTGGTGATCCTGAAATTTGGTCGGGTGAACGCGAGTGCCTTGCTCGCGGAGATGACCCATGCCGATTCGCCGTTCGTGCAGACCACGTCCCGCTTGCGCGTGCGGCATCTCTATCATGATCGCGAAGAATTCACTCTGGTGGGCGAGTTGAAATTGCCGGCAACCCAAGCCTAACTGGGATACGACTATGAACGCGAAAACGGTAACTCTGTGTGGATTGGCGGCGGTGCAGGCGCGCTGGGAGACGAATCCGGATTCGTTTCGGCGGCTATTTTTTGATGCGGCCACGGGACGAAAGATTGGCGCGATTTCCAAGGCCCTCGCGGCGGCGAAGAAAATCTATCGCTGCGTCGAAGCCGAGGAGTTGCAACGCGTGGCGGGATCGGTGCACCACGGCGGAATCGTGGCGATCGTGATGGCCCCGCAATTGCAGGCCCCAGTGCGGAGTGATCCGGAGGCTTGGGCGGCGGCCAAGGAAAGCGTCCTCGTGCTGGATCGGGTGGGGAATTCACACAACCTTGGGGCGATCGCCCGCACGGCGGCGTTTTACGGGATCAAGCATATCATTATCCCGGATACAGAAGATGCTGCCAAACCCAACGATGCGGCGTTTCGGGTGGCGGAAGGGGGCCTCGAATACGTGCGGATCTGGACGCCGCGGGACATGGTGGCCCTGGTGCGCGACATGGCACGACTGGGATACGAAATTGTCGGGGCGGCGACGCGAGGCGGCCCGGATGCGTTAAAGGAGCTGCGGTCGGGCGCGCCAGTCGCGTTGGTGATGGGTAACGAGGAGCGTGGCTTGAGTCCGGCGTTGGAGCGCGTCTGCACCCGGCTGGTTACGATCCAAGGAACGGGCCACGTGGAGTCGCTCAACGTGTCGGTGGCGGGCGCGATTTTGATGGATCGTCTTTTTGGTCGCTGAGGTTTGGGCGCAAATGAGCGTTGCACCGGGACCCGGGTGAACTGAGCTTGGGCAGGTCAGTTTCCCCCCATGCGTCTCGAAGCAGCCAGCCTATTGATCTTGGAAGATGAACCGTTGCTGCGGCGTCGGTTTGCCGCGCAATTGGAGAAATTGGGCGCTGAGGTCACGGTGGCGGCGAACTTGGCGGAGGCGCGAAGACTGTTGGCGGAAATGACGTTTGATTTTGCGTTGTTGGATGTGAATTTACCCGACGGACGCAGCCTGGAGTTGTTGGCCGATGGCACGCTGGGGGCGGGCACGGTGGTGTTGATCATGACCTCGGAAGGCGGGGTCGAAGGGGCGGTGGAGGCGATGCGATTGGGAGCGGGAGACTATCTGGTCAAACCCTTTGAAATCGAGGAAGCGGTGGTGCGATTGCAGCGGGCGCAACGAGCCCGGCGGCAAGGCCGGAGCGATGAATACCGGCGGGCCCGGGAGACCGCCCACCAGGATTCATTTTTCTTTGGCAGCGCGTTGTCACAGGTGCGGGTGACGTTGGATAAAATCGTGCAAGCGGACGAAAGGCTGGCCCGGGCGGGAGGCGCACCAGCACCGGTTTTGATTGAAGGCGAAACGGGCACGGGAAAGACGACGCTCGCGCGTTGGTTGCATCATCATGGTCCGCGGGCGGCGGGTCCATTGATTGAAGTCAATTGTTCGGCTTTGCCGGATATGCTGGCAGAGTCGGAGTTGTTTGGGCATGAGCGAGGCGCCTTTACCGATGCCAAGGAAACCAAGATCGGACTGATTGAAGCGGCGGCAGGAGGCACGTTGTTTTTGGATGAGCTTCCGAGTCTCTCGGCGGCGGTGCAGGCAAAGCTTTTGACGGCGATTGAGGACCGGGCCGTGCGGCGAGTGGGCGGACGCCGGATGCTGCCGATCGATGTGCGAATCATTGCGGCGGCGCAGGGAGATTTGGATGCGAAAGTGCAGGCGGGGGAGTTTCGCGAGGATCTGCGGCAACGGTTGGATTTGTTTCGAGTGCGGGTGCCGCCCTTGCGGGAGCGCGGGGCAGATATCGTGTCATTGGCGCAAACGTTGGCCGGGGTGATCGCGGCCCGTTATGGTTTAGCCGTCACACTCATTCCGCCCGTTGGGCAACAGCGGATACAGACCTATACGTGGCCCGGTAACGTGCGGGAACTGGCCCACGAGATTGAGCGATCTTTGGTGTTTGAAGATGACCAGCTCTCGTTCAGCGGTTTGGTCTCCAGACGGGGGATGCAGGGAGAAGACGATGCGAAAGGGGCGTGGTTGCGCCAAGGATTCAAGTTTCCAGAGGACGGCGGATTCGATCTGGAACAGGCTATTGACCACTTGGTGGAGCGCGCGTTGGTGCAGGCGGATGACAATGTGTCCGGCGCGGCGCGACTGTTGGGGGTCCCGCGTGATTATGTGCGCTATCGATTGAAGCGAAAATCGGGGGCGGAGTAGTTCGACTGGTTGGGAAATATTTCCCACTCTGTTTTGCGATTATTGGGAAATATTCCCCACTTCATCCAAATTAACATCAGAATAGAAATGATGTAAGTAATTGAATAATAGGTTGATATATTTGAATCATACGCTTGGCACGCTCGCTGCAATGTGAAGTGCACCAGCATAACGTTTAAATCCTATTCAAAATGAAAACTTCATTCCTCAAATTATCCATCGTCGCACTCTCCATCGGTATCGGAGGACTTATGGCGCAAGAGCAACCGACCCGTCCTGATCGTCCCGATCGCCCCGATCGTCCGAATATGCCGATGACGCCTGGCGCCGGGATCAGGGACCAAATTCGTATTCCTGACGGCGTGGAATTGCCCACCGCGGTGCAATCCTTGGTCGATCAATTCAAAGCGGATCGGGCTTCCTTGGTGGAAGCGCGGGAAGCGCTGCGACTGAAGTTGGAAGGCCTCTCTGATGAAGAACGGGCCGCAGCGATGCAAGCCGCTCGAGCTGCTTCTGAAGACATGGTTCGCGCCCAGCGCGATCTCGCCCGTCAAATCCGCAAAGAACTGCACGACCTGCGCAAAGTGCGTCGGGACGGCACGGGCGGATAAAGTTTCGGCGAAACGATTCACGCTGGTTCGTGACGTCGATTACGACTGGGTGGGGTTCCGGAAACTCTGCCCAGTCCCTCGCGTCGCCGCCGTGAATTTTTTACGGATCGATTTCGGTCCTTTTGGTCAGTGAACCCCTTGTTAGTGTAACCTTTTTTACCAGCGTGAATTTGATTGGAAAACTCTTCCGAATTGGCCTTGCCGTGGCGGGTTGCGGTCAATTCGGACTTCGGGCCGCCGATGATACCGACGCCTCGTTCTCGGACGCAGACGCGGACCTGTGGGAGGAACTGCAGGCGTTGCCCCCGGAGTTGGCGGACGCGCTGCCAGATGACTTGCGCGTGTTGCTCGAAGAAATGAAGCCGGGTGCTTGGCAGACCCTGCTGACCACGTCGGCGGCGCTGGGATATCGGGAGAATGTGGGCCTGAATCCAGTGGTGCCGGAAGCGGCCTCGTTTGGGCAATTACGGATTGAGGCACTAGCGATGCGGCAACCGGCGGGGGGCTGGGAGTGGACGGCGATCCTGGATGGGCAAGCGCGTTGGTATGACGATAATCCGGTGACGGATGATGAGCATTTTTGGTTTGGGCGCGGTGAAGTGGGTTGGACGCCGTGGGCTCCGTTGAGGTTTGCCCTGACCGCGCAAGGGTTTTGGCAGGATCAGGTCATCGATCTGACGGAAAGCATTGGGGTTCGCACGGTGGCCGACCTGCAGGTGGCAGGAGGTGAGGCTGGCGCGGGGATGCGGTTGTCGCTGTGGGGCGGATTTTCCGTGGAGGGCACGGCGAGCTTTTCCCGTATCGATTATCGGGGGGTGGCGGAGGACCACGTGGGGTGGATTAGGAAAGGGGAACTCGTGTGGTCGCCGGCGGCTTGGTTGACTTTGGGAGTGGGCATGGGGGACACGGAGCGGGACTATGACTTTCGGGGGGAAGCGACGAAAGGAGGTCGGGTCATCGCGGATACTATTTTGGCTTACGATCAACTCAACGAACAGGCCCGGATGACTTTAAAATGGGATAAGGCCGGGGACTGGGAACTCGAAGTGAAGGGTAGCCGCTTTGAGAATCGGGACGGAGCGTCCGGGTTTTATGATTACGATCGCGAGCGGTGGGACGCGACGCTGTCATGGGAAATAGCCCGTTGGGAATTTCGAGTCGATTGGGAGCAACAAGACATTGCTTATTTGTGGCAAACGGTGGGGGCTGGATTGACCCCGGCGGGTCGCCAGCAGGTGGATAAAACTTGGGAGGTCGACGTTGCTTACCGCTGGGGGAATCACTGGGAGATTTTTGGTCAATTTTCCACGGATCGAAGTTTCAGCAATGAGGTCGATTCCAGTTACCAAGATCGCACTTTCCTCTTAGGGTCCGCCTTTACTTTTTAAGTCCCGTCTTTCCGCAATTCCAACAGCTTCGTCGTCATGTCCCCCCTATCAAAGTCCCACCGCCTGCAATGGACGGTTATTGGGGGAGTCATAGGGCTCATGTGGGTGCTGGTCGGCATGGTAACCTGGCCGGTGAGGTCGGCGTTGCAGGAGCAGGTTCTGCGGCGTGAAGCAGATTCGATCGCAGCGGTCGCGATCCTCCAGCGCGGGCTGGGGGCGGAGCGCTATCGGGCGCTGGGAATCGAGCCCAGCGCGATGGAAACGTTTGAAGCCTTGTTGGAATCGGCCCAGCTGGACGGAGTCGTCGCGCTGCAACTCTACGGAGCCGACGGTCAAGCGGAACGCGAGCTTCCCATCCTCGCTTATGTGGAAGCGCTGGACGAAGTGAAACGAGTGTCGCAACCGGCGGCGAACCTGCATCCGCAAGGCGCGACGGTGGAGGGGGCCGGGGATGCGTTGGGTGACCTCGCTGGACCTTGGTTGGAGGTCATCGTGCCGCTTTATGAAGCCGAGTCGGACTCCCCGCAAAGTTGGGCGCGGTATTGGATCGACGGACGGCGGGTGGCGGCGGAATGGGGGGAAATCGACCGCCAATTAGCGCGGATCGCGGGCACGTCGGCAGTGGGCGGGGCGGTGGTGCTTGCGGTGGTTTTATTGTGGGCATTTTCACGATTGCAACGGCAGGCCGACGATTTGGCCCGAGCGAACCGGGAGTTGTTGCTTCATACGAAAACGGCCGCGATTGGGGCGATCAGTTCACACTTGATTCATGGCCTGAAAAATCCCTTGGCGGGGTTGGAAGGGTTCATCGCCGAAGCTCCGGATGGGGCAGGGTCCGATGATCGTTCGGGGGTCGCGTGGCGGGAAGCGGCGGAGACCACGAGGCGGGTGCGGCGATTGGTCAACGAGGTGTTGGATGTTCTGCGTGAGATGTCATCGGCCGGAGACTATTTCGTGCCCGTGGGGGAAGTGATTGAGGGGGCACTTTCGCGGGTCGAAGATCTTGCGTTGGCCGCAGAAGTAAAACTGACCACCGTTGCGTCGGGAGGGGATCAGGAGATTGCCGGCAACACGGCAGCTTTGGCGGGTTTGGTGATCCACAATCTGTTGGAAAATGCGATTGAGGCGTCCACGCCGGGGAGCGAAATCACGATTCGAGTGGCCGGGCTTTCGTCGACTCGGTGTAGTATAGAAATTACGGATACGGGGGCGGGATTGCCGGGAACGGTCAAGTCGGCGGCGTTTGCCCCGGTCGTCAGCACCAAGGCGGGGGGCGCCGGGTTGGGGTTGGCTTTGAGTCATCAATTGGCCCGGCATGCCGGTGGATCATTGCACGTCATTCGGTCGGACGCTGGTGGCACCTGTTTTGGTTTGGAACTCCCGATCGGAATCGCAGCGATCGTTAAAAATTAAGTCTTATCATGAATGCTCACCCTCAATATTCACCTCGCGCATTCATGCTTTCCTTGGGGCTGGCATTGGTCTGCGGGGCGAAGGCCCAGACGGATGGAGCCATCAATTGGGCCTACACGACCTTGTCTTCAGCACAGTCGGGGGCGATTCTGTCGTCACCCGCCATCGATGCCGACGGGGTGGTCTATTTCGGGTTGGAGATTGGCAGTGACACGAGCCCCACGCCGCGCGGGCGCGTGATCGCACTTAACGCGAACGGCACGCCAAAATGGAGTTTTGATACGCTCGACTGGGTCGATGCGTCTCCGTTGGTGGGGCGGGGCGACGACACGTTGTATGTGGGGTGCTGGAATGGGGTTTTTTATGCGCTGAATCGAGCCACGGGAGCGGTGAGGTGGAGCTACGATACGGGCGGGTTTATCAGTGCGACCGCCGCGCAGGGACCTGATGGCACGCTCTACGTGCCGGGCGGTGATGGCACGCTCTACGCGTTGAGTCGGGACGGGGCCCTGCAGTGGTCTTACGTCGCTACCGATTGGATACAAAGCGCACCGACGGTCGCGGCGGATGGGGTAATCTATTTCGGATCCTGGGACGATAATTTCTATGCGTTATCCCCGACCGGGGAGTTGTTGTGGTCGGCGCTGACGGGGGGCGACGTGGTGGGTTCGGCCGCGATTGCGGCGGACGGCGCGGTAATCTTCGGATCACGTGATCGGTTCGTCTACGCACTGAATCTGGATGGGTCTCTGCGGTGGTCGGTTGACACGGGTGATGGGGTGGAAGCCTCGCCGGTGATCGGGGCGGATGGCACGATTTACATCGGATCTTCATCCGGGAAATTTTTGGCGCTGAACCCCGATGGAACCATCAAATGGCAGAAGCAGTTGACCGAAGCGATTTATGGCACGGCGGCGGTGCGGGCGGATGGTTCGGTGGTGGTGGGTGCCAGCGATTTTAAGTTGCACGCGTGGTCTGCCACGGGGGCGGAGTTGTGGACCACGGAACTCGGGGACTGGGTGGATAGTTCGCCGGTAGTGGGTGAGAATGGGCGGCTGTATGTCGGGTGTTACGACAAGAAACTCTATTCAATTGTGAGCACGTCAGGGGTGGATTTGAACGGAGACTGGCCGCAATTTCAACGCACGGCCCAGCGGGAGGGCTGGCAGATGCGAGGCAGCATGACCAGCGCGACGGGCAGATTGCAAAATCTGTCCGTGCGCACGACCGCCGGGACCGGTTCACAGACCTTGGTGGCAGGGTTTGTGGTGGAAGGCGAGGGCACGCGTTCGATGTTGCTGCGCGGCGTGGGCCCGACGCTGTCGAGTTCCTTTGGTTTGACGGGGGTGTTGGGGGACCCGCGCCTGACAATTTATGCGCCGGGCGGCGTGAAGGCCGGGGAGAATGATAATTGGTTTTCAGCGGTGAATGCGGCAGATATCGCCAACACGGCGGTGACGTTGGGGGCATTCCCGTTGGGCACGACCAGTTTGGATGCGGGAGCGCTGACGAATTTTGGCGCGGGGCCAAACTCGGTTCACGTCACCGGAGCCGATGCGACGCCTGGGATTGCGTTGGTCGAAGCCTACGATGCCGGGGGCAGTGATGGCACCAGATTGATCAATGTTTCGGCGCGGAGTCAGGTCGGCACGGGTTCGGAAGTGCTGATCGCCGGGTTTGTCATTGATGAAGCCATGACGTTGTTGGTGCGAGGCGTGGGACCGGCACTGGGCAACTATGGCGTGGAAGGAACTTTGGTGGATCCCGTGATTAAGATTTTCGATACCCACGGGTTGTTGACGCAGAGCAATAATGCCGGAACGACCAGCGATGCCGCCGTCATTGCGGCGGAGGCGGCGACCTTGGGGGCATTTCCGCTTCCGACGACCGCGCTGGATGCGGCGTTGATTGTGACTCTGCCGGCAGGCGTCTACTCGGCGGTGGTCGAAGGCGTTAACGGAGGCACGGGCGTGGGTCTGGTCGAAGTTTATGTGCTGTCGCCGGGGAGCCCGGTCGGCAGCTCAAGAAACTAGTGCGCGGTTTCGAATCAACTTATCTCCCTTCGCCGAGGCTATGGGGGACACGGTCGGAGGTCAGGAAGTCACCAAGCTGGTGAGAACGCAAAGTTTCGTATTTGAATGACTTGCCACTCAACTCGGCGACTCCGCGACTTGACGTTAAAATCTAGATCCAAGCGGTGGTTGGTAATATGGGTCACAGAGCCCATCTCAGCTTTGAATTCCGTTCTGTCTTTTCTCTGTGATCTCGGGCTCGATCCTCGGGCTTGGCTCTGTGAAAAAGCCGAAACACAACACGTTACAGACTGCTAGGCTCCAGGGTCGGGGGCCATGCGGATGTCGACGAGTAGGTCGGTGGCGATTCTTTCCAAGTCGTCGCCGATGGCGTCGAGGTCGGCGGTGGCGGGAATGGAGAGGGTGGCGTTGGCTTTGAACAGCACGCCGCCACCTTGGGGAGCTGCGGTGCGCTCACTGTCGAGCTCTTCGATGTTCACCTGATGCTTGGCGAACACGCTGGTGATGGCGCGGAGGAGACCAGGACGGTCCTGACCCACCAAGTCGACCATGACCAATTCAGTTTGGACCGCGGAGGCGGGGGTGGAATCGGATTGCACCATCACCTGCAGGCCGGATGCGGTGAGGTCGGTGATTTTAGCGCGTAGTCCCTCGGCTTGGGCCTCGTCGATTTCAACCTGGACCAGGCCGGCGAATTGTCCGCCAAGGTGGCACATACGACTTTCGAGCCAATTGCCGCCGTTATCGGCCACGGTTTGGGCGAGGGAGTTGACGAGGCCGGTGCGATCCGGACCGATGATGGTCATGACGAGCGTGGTGAGCATGGCGCGAAAATGAGGGGGTGAAACGAAACGAGCAAGGGCGACTTCAGATGGGTTCGTTCCAATTTTGAAACGCGGTGGGGCATGGGTCGAAAAGGGTGAATCGAAAGTAGGCCGCAATGTTTGGGTCTCGGAGGAGACGTTTTAGGCCGAGTTGCTGTTGGCTCAGTGCCAGCTCGAGGGCCGGCAGGCAAATGCGGGGATAGATGGCGATGAGCGGTTCGGTGCCGGTTGTCGTGGTGGCGATGGCACCGTGGGTGGCGTCGCAGTGCGTCAGGAGGCGCCGGAGTGTGTCCAAATCGAGTTGGGGTAGATCCACCGCGATGACGAGTAGATGTGATGTTGGGGCAGCGGCGAGACTGGCTACGATTCCGCCCAAGGGACCGGCGGTGCCATCATCGTTAATGCGCGGGACGTCGTTGGGTAACGGGGGAAGCGATTGGCCGGCGCGGGCCGAGACCAGACGTTGGCGCGGAGCGAGCTTGGCGACGAGGTCGAGTTGGCGAGTGAGCAGCGGGGTTCCCGTCTGCGGATGAGGCAGCCATGCTTTGTCCCGGCCCATGCGAACCGAGTGTCCGCCTGCAAGGACGACGGCGGTCAGATCAGGGGAATCAACACTCATGCCGCCGGTGCGAACTAAAATTTTAGATCCAACATCCCATCGATGACCAATTGCACGCCGATGCAAAGGAGGAGGAAGCCCATGATTTTGGTGAGAGCATTGGCGCCGATCACGCCGAGACGCTTCATGAGCACGTCGGACTCTCGCAGAATGAGCCAACAGATTGTGGCCACCACGGCGATACCGAGCAGCACCATGAGGTGTGGCAAAATTCCGTCACCTTTGACCGTGCTGGAAACGGTCATTACGGCGGCGATCGCTCCTGGTCCCGACAGGAGTGGCATCGCCAGCGGAGAGAAGGCGATATCGGCTTTGGTCGAGGCTTCGGCGTGTTCGGCGGGACTATGCGTTTGCGCGGTGTGAGGATTCAGTTGGCTGAAACCGAAACGGGTGATAACCAGGCCACCCGCGATGCGAATGCCCGCCAGACTGATGCCAAAAAAGGAAACGATCGCGGTGCCCCCGACGAAAAAGACGGCGAGGATCAGAAACATATAGAAAGCGCCACGCCGAGCGAAGTCGTGTCGTTCTGCTTGGGTATTGTCGGGGGTAAGCGATTGGAAAATCGCGGCGTTTCCGAACGGGTTGGTGATCGGGAAAAGGGCGGCGATCGTGGTGATCAGCAGTTCGACTAGGTGCGGCATCAGGAGGACTCGGTCACCTGGCCGGAGTAGACGTTGAATCTGCCCTCGCGAAGGAAACCGACCAGAGTTTGGCCTGAGTCTCGGGCGAGGTCGACGGCCAAGCTGGTGGGGGCGGAGATGCCGGCGATGAGACCGATGCGGGCGGCGAGGGCTTTTTGGACGATCTCAAAGGCGATGCGTCCGGAGACCAGCAGGCCGAGCTGGTCGAGATCGGTGCGGCGATCAAGGAGGGCCCGGCCGAGGACCTTATCGACGGCGTTGTGGCGGCCGACGTCCTCGCGCACGATGGCGAGTTCGCCACTCGGAGTGAAAAGCGCCGCGGCGTGGAGGCCGCCGGTGGTTTCGAAGGTGGACTGGCGGAGGCGGAGTTGGGCAGGCAGCGCGAGGAGAGTGGCGG
>CAXBOL010000028.1:0-14779 GCA_963977295.1 uncultured Opitutaceae bacterium | reverse complement strand
GGGAGATGCGAGTGACAATGCCGGTGAGGGCGAGGGGTTCGCCCACGACTTCGCCGGCCACGACTTGCACCGGTTGACCCACTTCGATGTAGCTGATCATGGCGTCGGTCAAGTTGACGGCGACATGCAGATTGCGCAGATCTCCGAGGGTAAAGAGGCGGGAATTGGGGGAAACTTGCATACCCACCTCGGCAGTGCGGGCGCCGATGACGCCATCGACGGGCGCGCGCACGATGGCTCTGGCGAGGAGGTCGCGTCTTTCGGCGAGGTTGGCGGAGGCCTGTTCGAGTTGGGCCTCGGCCAACTCCACATCGGCGGCGGCGGACTCGCGTTGGGCGGCGAGGGTTTCGTATTCGAGATCGGATACGAGATTGCGGGCGTTCAACTCGGCGGAGCGACGGGCTTGGGCCTCGGCCTCGGCGAGTTTGGCCTGAGCCTGCCGTAGTCGAGCCTGACTGATGCGATGGCCGGCTTCGGCTTGGCGGACTTGTTCCCGCACCTGATCGTCTTTGATCCGTAGAAGCGGTTGGCCGGTGGTGACGTTGTCCCCGTTGTCGACCATGACCTCAGCGATGGGGCCGGCAAATTCGGGATAGATCACCACTTGGTTGTCGGCTCGAATCGTGCCACTGAGGCGGGCGACCAAGGGGAGCGAGCCGATGCGGGTCTGCACGGCTTCAACGGGAGGAGAGGAAGGGTCGGCTCCCGCCCGTTCAGGGGGCTGGGAGCAGGCGGTCAGGGCCAGCAGACCCAAGACGGCGATGAAGAGGTGACCCGGACGAGTCCGCGACGAAGAGGTTGAGGCAAGAAAGCGCACCCCAGAATTCTGACACAATTTGGAAAAATCGCAAAAATTTCTATGCGGTGAGGGAGGGACTCCGCCCGGAAGGCGGGCGGCGGGGGAATGTTCAATGACCAATGTTCAATGAAGGAGGGGAGATCGGCTGGCGGAGGGTGGTGTGCGGTCAGCTCGGGGCCGACCTGGAGCTCGGCGTTCCCAGGGGCGACGGCGATACGCAGCCAGTGAGGTTGCCCACTAAATCACACCAAAGGTCACGAAAGGATCGGGGGAAATGGAGGAGCCGTGCTTGCACGCGATGAATGCGGTGGAGTCGGCCTTCTTCTATTCGATGCCTGACGAGATACTTAAAGTCAAAGACGGCAAGGATGTCGGGCATAAAGCCCAACCCACAAATAAGTTACTCACACATGGACGCACTGGGTCGGGCTTTACGCCCGACATCCGACGCTTCCATGAAAAAATACGGTTGGTTGCGACTCCACCGCGTGCATCGCGTGCAAGCACGGCTCCTACATTTTCGAAAACCTTTGGTGAAACCCGCAGGATGACGGTTCCTGCTTTGGCCATCTGGTGGTGAGATGCGGAGGGACGGACCCCTTCGGGGCCGAGAACGAGAATTATCCGGGGAGGGGAACGGGTGCTTTATCGCCTTTTTGGGGCGAGAACCATGTCGGGCGTTGACAGGGGGCGTGAGGTGAGTCCGCTGGACGGCTTACGCGTATGACCGACAAATCTTTGCCTTTCTCGAAGGATCAACTCGAAGCCATTGCGGCCGAAGTGCCGACTCCGTTTCACGTTTATGATGAGCCGGCGATGCGGGCCAATGCCCGGGCGCTTTACGAAGCGTTTTCGTGGGTGCCGGGTGGATTCATCAACTACTATGCGATCAAGGCGCTGCCGAATCCTTATGTCATAGAGGGGCTTAAGGCCGAGGGGTTGGGGGGAGACTGCTCATCCTACGGTGAGCTCAAACTTTGCGAAGCGGTGGGGATCACGGGTGAAAACATCGTATTCACTTCCAACGATACTCCCGCTTACGAGTATCAGAAAGCAGCGGAGTTGGGCGCCATCATCAATCTCGATGATATCAGTCACATCGATTATTTGGAGAAGAGTCTCGGTGGCCAACTGCCGGAAATGGTGTGTTGCCGCTACAATCCGGGGCCACTGAAGGCCGGTAACGTCATCATCGGCAAACCCGAGGAAGCGAAGTATGGATTCACCCGCGAGCAGCTGTTTGAGGGGTATCGGGTATTGCGCGACAAGGGTGTGAAGCGATTTGGGCTGCACACCATGGTGGCGTCGAACGAGCTGAATCCCGATTACTTCGTGGAAACCGCACAGATGCTATTTGATCTCGTGGTGGAGCTGAACGCCAAGCTCGGGATTCGCTTCGAGTTTGTGAATCTCGGCGGCGGTATCGGCATCCCTTACAAGCCTGAGCAAACCGCGGTCGATCTGGCTTACGTGGGCGACAAGATTCGCGAGGCTTATGAGGCGACAATCGTGGCCAAGGGCCTGGGCCCGATCCGCATCGCGATGGAGTGTGGCCGCATGATCACCGGGCCTTACGGTTATTTGGTGGGACGCGTGTTGCATAAGAAGGCGATCTACAAGGACTACGTAGGTTTGGATGCCTCGATGGCCAATCTGATGCGGCCGGGCATGTATGGTTCGTATCACCACATCAGCGTGCCGGGCAAAGAACCGCACGAGGCGCCGGACGCACCGCGCAAAGTCTACGATGTCACGGGGTCTTTGTGTGAAAACAACGACAAGTTTGCCATCGACCGCGAGATCGCGGATCCCGCCATTGGCGATCTGGTGGTGATCCATGACAGCGGCGCGCACGGTCACTCGATGGGTTTCAACTACAACGCCAAGCTGCGTTCCGCCGAGGTGCTGTGGCAGGGCGATGGCCAGTGGAAATTGATCCGCCGGGCCGAGACTTTGGCCGATCATTTCGCGACGCTGGATTACCCGGGACTGGGGTAACCAGCGGGGCGGTTATTTTTTAACCACGGATCGGGCAAAGCCGTCAGCTTGTAGGTTTTTAACCACGAAATACACGAAACCGTGAGCCTGTTGTTTTTTTAACCACAGATTAACACAGATGGCTCCACTACCGTTACGCGATGAAACCCAGCAGGACGGGGCAAATGCGGGGCATTAAATCTGAGTGCATCTGTGTCCATCCGTGGTTTCCAAAAAAGATCGATGGAGTGGGTTAACTGGAGATCAGATGTGGCCGTCAGCCTGCTGTTTTTTAATCTCAGATGGCTTACTGCTTCGCCAAGGCTTCGCAGCACAGGCCACTACCGTTACGCGATGAAACCCAGCAGGACGGGGCAAATGCGGGGCATTAAATCTGAGTGCATCTGTGTCCATCCGTGGTTTCCAAAAAGACATCGGTGGAGTGGATTAAACGGGATTCTCTGGTGGCTGTGCGGGCGGGGCGGGCTATTCTAACTATTAAGCTCGGCTATTTGGGAATGCGGTGAAATGTCGGGCGATGAATCGGTATTCAAAAAATTTCCTCAAGTTCCTCGCAGTATCGCTCCTGCTCTCTCTTCCGAGCCAGGCCGCGGATCGGGTGCTACAAATTGTGGCGCCCAAGACAGCCAAAGCTGAATCGACGGTTCACGCGACCGTCATGGCCAGCACCAAGGGGGCCGGGGTCGAACAGATCGGGTTTTTGCAGGTGGAATATTCCGTCGACGGTGGCGAAAACTGGACCGTGGTGTGTTACGACGAAAATGTGGGGGCCCAAGCCTCGCGGGCCTTCGATATGAAGGTGGGAGAGGGAGGTGGTGCGGCGGGCGATGTAGGCTTCGACGGCAATGCGATCAAGTGGGATACCACTTGGGGCACTTGGGATACCCCTCCCGCACGCCGTGCGGTCATCACGGTGAAGTGATCCGTCCGGGACCGTTGAGGGCGTCGGGTGGAGTCAGCAAGCGCTTTGGTGAGTAGACCGTAGTCAACGGTCCGCGCTCGGACAATGATGTGGGAGGGGTTTTAAACCCCGACACTCGTATCGAGGCGGTCGGGACGTGACGGGATTCTTCCCTGTTTTTTAGCGCGCAGTTAGGCTAGTTCGGCGGCGCGTTTTTCGCGGAAACGTCTTTGGCGTTCGCGTTTTTTTTCGCGTTTATGCTCATCCGATACCGGCGGTCGTCCGGCTCGAAACCGGAGAGGGAGATCGACTCGCGGCGTGAAGAGGTTGCGATTTTTAAAGGATGGTGGGCTATCGCGTAGGGAGAGGAGACGCTCGTCTGGAGCTTGCACTGAAAACCAAGGATCGGGCGAAATTTGACCGGGATCGTGTCGGAGCAGCGTCTTACACCTCGCACAAGAGCCAAGCGTCGCCGCCTTTTACTCTCACTCGTCAATGGATCGATGGATCAATGGATCGATGGATCGGGCTTTCAGCCCTCGGAATCTTGTGGGGGACACCATACCCGGGGCGTTGCCCCGGGCTGGTATAGGTTGCGCCTTTGGCGCGTAAAATTACCGCACCACCACGTAATTTTTCCACCTGTCCCTTGTTCAACCTCTTGTTCAACCTTTCTGGCGCCAACGAATGCGTCGTGTCAAAGGGCATCAAAATCTCAGTTTTGCTAGTCACGTTCATTTCGCATTGGGCGGGTGAACCGCTGTAGCCGGGGTCGTTGACCCCGGTCGTTCGGGGGCGACCCGCTCCTCAACCCCCGGGCCCACCGAGCCCGGCCACAACGGAAACCGCACGCCCATTTATTCCCGGTCGATATGCACCTTTGTCCCGCGTCCACCTCGAAGTTAGCGCTAACCAAGCGCGGCTTCAGGTTGGTAAAGGTTGCGCCTTTGGCGCTCCATTTACCACGTTGGTTTCGTTGGGCTATTCGTTTTTGGGATGCCGAGAACGACCGTGCGGGTTTTGGGCTATTTTGCGTTCGGCACCGGGAGGTTGAACTCCTGCAGGATGGCGTCGATCAGGACCTGTTTCTCGGCGTGAGGCATCGCGGGGTGGAGATCATTGTGGCGAAGGGTTCCGTCGGGCGCGATGATGGCCATGTGGGGAATTCCGGTGATACCGTAGTCGGGGTTGAAGACGGCCTGTTCGCTGAAGACGATGGTCCAGTTGATGTCCTTGGCGGCGATATAGTCGGTCATCAACGCGTGCTCCTTGGCGGGATCGCCGGCGGTGTCGATGGGCGTGGCGCTGAGGCCGTGAACCTTGCCTTGGAGGCTGGTGACTCCGACCACGGCAACGGGGGAATCCGCGTAGTGATCGGTGAGCTCTTTGACCATGGGGAAGGAGCGCACGCAAGGGCCGCACCAGGTGGCCCAGAAGTCGAGCACCACGACCTTACCTTTGAGGTCGGATAGTTTGGTGAGACCGGGGGCGGTCGACCAAGTAAAGTCGAGTTCCGGGGCCGGATTGCCGATGAGGTTGGCGAGGCGCGACTCGGCCGCGCGTTCTTGGGCTACGCGTTCCAAGATGGTGGTTGCAGCATCGGCCGCTTCGGTGCCAGGGAAGTCGGTGGCGATAGAGGTGAATGCGGCGATGGCGGCATCCATGTCGCCTCGGATTTGAGCGAGGAACACCGCGCGCATGTAGGCGATGCGGCCGATGTCTTCAGTCTTGGTGTCGGCGTATTGCGCAAGGAGCGCGTTGAAGTCGGCCGCCTCTTGGTCAAAGTCCTCCGCAGCTTGAGCTCCGTCTGCGAGTTTGGCGCGGATCCGCTGGTCGAGGGCGTTAAAGGCTTCCTCGGCGGCGGTGGGGACGGAGGCGGGTGGGGTGGCCTCGTTCTGTGCGACTAAATTGAAGGAGGTCCATGCCGTGAGGACGAGAACCGCGATGTAACGGAAGGAAAGTTTCATAGTGGAAGCCATGAGGGCGAAAGGGGATTACGATCATGAAGCAGGCAATAGGGGGAGTGTTATTTTACCGATTTTAAGAAAATCTCTTCCCCGAGCCAGGACATGCCGCGATACGCGGAAGCCCACGCCGTGGCGAACGCGAGGGGAGCGACGGTCAGCCGCGACGGGTTCAGGGCCCGGCCGTCGCGTGAGCCACCGGCGGGTTAGAGCACTTTAAGTTGAACCATAGCCGTAATCCGGAAAGAAAAGTCCAGCCTCGTGGCATCGGACTCTATGGTTGTAGTAGGGGGCGCTGACCCCGGAGCGCTAACTTAAGGGTTGTCTTGCTGACACCGACGAATGCGTCGTGCCAATGAGCACCCAGTTTCGCCTGTCACGTTTATTTTAGATTGGGCGGGTGAACCGCTGTAGCCGGGGTCGTTTACCCCGGTCGTTCCGAGCTTCCCACTCCCCACCCCCCGGGCTCACCGAGCCCGGCCACAACCCAAACCGCACGCACAAGTATTCCCCGGCAATACGCACCTTCGTCCCGCGACCACTTTTAAGTTAGCGACCCGCTACAGTGTTTCGAAAAATGCTCAGCCGAGCCTTGAAATATCGACCAGGTGCGATGGGCCTCCACTGACGCCGGGATTCGGTGGTGAAGTCGGCACCAAGCGTTTACGGGACTGCGCACGGTGGGCGTCCTCGTTGAACGTCGCGAAAACCAAACGACGAAGTTGAGTCGTCGAGATACTCAAACCGAGCGAACGCCGTAGCTGGTTTTGATTGAAGGGGTGATAGCGATATTCCGTGACGTCGAGGTCGATATCGAACGGGGTTGTCAGGTGTCCGACGTTGTTGACCAGGTCCAGTTCAGCGGCGAAGAGATCGAGCCGGATCAACCTAACCGGCCAATAAATCAGCTGGGCTGGCCAACGAAGACAGCGGCGAAGAACAACCGAGGCATAGTCGTGCGGGGCGACTTGATTTGCAGCGCAATAAAGCTCTTTGAAGGTGTCCATGCAGAATCCGGAGAGGGGTCCCGATTTGAAGCGCG
Source organism: uncultured Opitutaceae bacterium (assembly GCA_963977295.1). Lineage (GTDB taxonomy): Bacteria > Verrucomicrobiota > Verrucomicrobiia > Opitutales > Opitutaceae > Actomonas. Next base: position 8,075 of record CAXBOL010000028.1, on the reverse strand, counting down.
CCGGAACCCCCAACGCACGTGGTCAGTGACGAGTGCTGCGGATTTTGTGACGAGAGCGGACACGGCCATGTTTCTCCGAAAAACCGCAGTCAAATTTTAACGCAAAGTCGCCAAGCCGATAAGCACGCCAAGCCGTTGTTTTTCGGATTTGTCACAGAGCCGAGCCGGAGTTTCGAGCCCGAGATCACAGAGAAAAGACAGTTAGGAATTCAAAGCTAGTATGGCCTCTGTGCACCCCGGATTGGACCTCTGTGGTCTCTGTGACCAAAATACCGGTCTGAAGCGAAATCAGGCGATTCGAAACATCAAGTGTTACAGCGCACTTGGTTTATTCGTCGGGCCAGCGGGAGCCGAGGCGTTTGCGGAGGTCGGCGACCAGGCGATAGCTGACGGGGAGGAGGTCTTCCTGACCGCGCAGACTGATTTCGAAGGTCGCACGGCTGACCCGCTTGATGCTTTCGATTTGAGCGAGGGCGACAATAACAGTGCGGTGCACCCGGCCAAACGCGTCGGCGGGGAGTTGCTCTTCCCACGATTTCATGGTGCGACGCACAAAAAGTTTCTCACCGGATTGCAGCGTGACCTCCGTGTAATTCTGGGAGGCAGATATCGAGGTGATTTCGCCGAGGCGCACAAAGCGTTCGGTGGCACTGTCGAGTTTCAGGAGAATTTGATCGTCGAGGGAAAATTCCGGCGCAGGTGTCGCAGGCGAAACCGGAAACGGAGGCGTCGAGGGGGGCGAGGAGAACCGTTGCAGGGCGGCGGTAAAACGTTCGGAGGATACGGGTTTGAGAAGGTAATCCAGCGCATTGATTTCAAAAGCACGCACCGCGTGTTGATCAAAGGCAGTCACAAAAATAACACGGGCCGCCGCGTGAATGAACGGCACCAGATCGAATCCGGTCCCACCGATGAGCTGAATGTCCAACAAGACCAAATCGTAGTCGTTGGTGCTCAGGAGGGTTTTACCCTGTTTGTAAGTCGCTGCTTCTCCCACGACGGTAAACTCGGGAAAGTCGTTGAGCAGCCAGCGGAGTTCATCGCGGGCGGCGGCTTCGTCATCAATCAAAACTGTGCGATACATGGGTTAGTTGAGGGCCGAGGAGAGGGACACGTCCGGAGTGGTCAGGCGTAGTCGCATGATCACCCATCCTGGTTCGGTGTTTTGAGTTAACTCGTGGCGCTGAGGGAAGTAACGAATGAGGCGCTGACGGAGGTTTTCCAATCCGATACCTAAGGATGGGACAGAGGTGGGGGGCTCCTCCGGAGTGGTCCAAAGCCCGGTGTTGGCGACCTCGATTAGCACGGCGCCATCGAGTTCCCGAGCAATCGAGACTCGAATCCGTAGGGAGTCCTCGCTGGTGGCTGCGCCATGTTTGACCGCATTTTCGATCAGGGGGAGGAGAAGAAATGGAGGCAGACTGAGGGAGTTGAGGTCGGGGTCGGATTTGATCTCGTAATGCAGCAGATCGCCCATCCGGGTCTGTTCGATTTCGAGGTAAGCTCGCAACATGGCGACCTCTTGGGCAACGGTCGGATCCTCGTTTTCGTGCGGACGATGAAGTGTGAGTCGGCAGAATTCGGCGAGTCGGATGACGGTTTCGCGGGCGGTGCGCGGGGAGCGAATGATTTGGGCGCAGATGGCGTTGAGCGTATTGAAAAGGAAGTGCGGATTGAGTTGGTAGCGCAGGACCTCGAGGCGCGCTTGATGCTCGGCGAGGCGGGCCGCGAGTTTTTCGTCGATGTCGATTTGGCGAAGTTGCATCAGTTCGGCATTTTGTGCGGCCAACTCAGCGGTGCGCTCGGAGACGAGGTTTTCGAGGCGCCTTTGGAGCCGGCGGAGATGCGCGGTGCGCCAATTCCATGCCAGCCAGATGATGAGGCTGACGATCAAGAGATAGGCAAACAGAGCGACTGGACTCAGCCACCAGGGAGGTCGCACCGAAAAAGCCAAACTGATGGGCTCACTCCAGATTCCTCCGGGAGGGCGAGCGCGGGCTTCGAGCGTGTAGGTCCCGGGTCCGAGGGCAGAAAATTCGCGATCAGGACGGTGACTAGTTCGCACCTCGACGGCGTTGGAAGAGCGCAAGGTGGATTCGTAAACCGCCGCCGAGTCGTGGCCCAGAGCGGGGGAGGCAAGTTGGACGAACAGGGAGCGATCTTCATTTGCCAGTTCCCATCCGCCGCGGAGATCAAGCGTCCGGCCGCTCGCGGTTTTTAGCTCGCGGAAGAAGATTTGCGGCTGAGGTGAGGGGGGTGATTTTTGCCACCGTTCGAGATCGACTCGCACCAATGCCGCCTGACCTGCGATCCAAAGGGTGGCAGGATTTAGCCCCGGGCGGGCGGGCTCGAATTGAAGGCTGGTGGGGTCCTCAATCGCGGAAAGTGCTGGAATATGGATCCGACGCATATGCCCTTCATGGCCGTAAACCAAAAGGTTCAAATAGGAAGGTGCGGTCGATTGCTGGTCATTGGGTCGCACGACCAACCAGAGTCCACCACGGTCGTCGGGCGTGAGTCCGAAAATGCCCAAGGATCCGTCGGCGAGTTCAGTGCCGTAGTCGGTCGTGGGTTCGAAACGTTGCGTGGTGGCCTCGTAGCGAAAAAGTCCGCGTTCGCAGGCGAGTAGCGGGCCGGTGGCATCCGCGGTGAATCTGGTCCACCCGTGCCCTTCGGGCAGGGAGGTTGGGGACGTTAACTCGGTGACCACCGGATGGGCGAAGCCGTGGGGAAATGTGGTGTGCAACACCCCGTTGGCGGGTCGGCCTGACCACCAGGACCCGTCGACGTCCTCGATCAGACTACGGGCTTGGTCCAGGCCGGGAATGGGCCCGTCGGTGTGCCAGCCGTCAGCGTTGTGTTGATACAGTCGCACGGTGGTCGTGTCCAAGGCACCCCACGTGCCCGGTTGAGAATTTAGCGGTATGAACGCAGACGCATTGACGGGGGTGTCAGGCAAGAGCTGCGGGGGATTGTGACCATCCCAGGCAAAGAATCCGTTGGTGGTCGCGAGCATGAGGGCGTCGTTGACGGGAGTCGCGGAATTTACCAGTTGGTCGACGGCTTCGACGCGCTCGAACTGGGCGGGGGTCGAATTCGAGTCGGCCGCCAGGCGGTAAATGCCCTTGGCGGAGGCAGGGAGGTAGAGTTCGTCGCGGAACCGGGTAGGCGCGAAGATTCGGGCGTTGGGCAATCCGTTTGCGGCGGCAAAGTGGGTCAGCCATGGGCGCACATCCACGCGGGCGATACCGTTGGCCAGCCCGACCCAGAGCATCAAGCCATCGTGGGAGGGAAAACTACAAATCGCGGTCGGGTCGACGAGGCCGACTTCATCATCCAGCCGGAGATGCGAGTTGTCGTTTGGGTCGATAATTTGGATACCGGAATACAGCGAATTCAGGACGAGTCGTCCGTCGGACAAAGACGTCATGCCGTAGATCGAATTGTTGCTTGGCGAGGGATCCTCGGGCGCGGAATGCAGGGAAAACGATTCTCCGTCCCAGAGCCACAGCCCTTGGGAATCGGTTGCCACGATCGCGATGTGGGCGTCTGCGGTGGGGGCCGAGCCCAACACGCGGTTGCCCCGAAACTCAGGGAACGTGGGCAGGGGCGTAAGTTGAAGCTCTGAATTCGTGGCACTGACTTTAAACCAATCGTTGTTCGAGCCGGTCAGCCATATTTCGGAACCAACTTGAGCCAGACTACGTTTGGAATTGGTCGTAAGAGGCAAGTAGTCGAAAGCTTGCCCATTCCAGCGTAACAGCGCGTGGGCCGCGTGGAACCAAACCCCGTCGGGGGTGGCGATAATCCTCCAAATGGCGCCGAGGGCCGAGATCTCGGCCGGGAGTTTGTCTTTGAGTGAAACGAACTTGCGGGCACCCGTCGCATCGCTTTTGGCGTAGCCGAGTTCGTCGACGCCACCGACCCACAAGGTATCTTGATCATCGATGGCGAGGCCACGCACGAAGGCCGCATCGGGGAGGGCAAGCTGGGTCCACCGGGCGCCATCGAAGACGAGCACCTGGTTGAGGTTGCCGAAGTAGAAGATGCCGGAGGCGTCCTCTGCAATGGCCCAGATTTGGGAGTGCCCTCGATATTCGCGGGGTGAAAACCAGTCGATGAAGGGTAATCCTGCTTCGCGTGTCTGAGGCGACGAAGCGTCTGGGACCGCGTTGGCGGCGCACGGCAGCAGCGCGCTCAATCCCCCGATAAAGAGGAACTGACCGATCAGGTGGAGCCAGGAACTCCGGGGTGAGCATGACTTGGGCAAACGCAGAGTGTTCAACGATTGCCTTTACGCGGCGGCAAATGCGAGGCGGTTGTGACGACGGCTTGCAATAGCGTGATGAACGCCGCAGCGCGGCCTTTCGGTTACTCCGACTGAGTAGCGCAATTGGCTCCCGGAGTCATGCGATCCCAACGATTTTGCATTTCTGCGGGGGACACTGTTTCCAGCTGATGTTGAATCATCCAACGGTGACCGAACGGGTCTTCGAGGTTGCCGCTGCGGAAGCCGTAAAACTGATCAGCGAGAGGCATCTTGACCGTGGCGCCGGCTGCGACGGCGCGATCAAAGATGAGATCGGCGTTGTCCACGATAAGGCAAAGAGTCACCGGTGTGCCACCGAGGGCGGCGGGAGATAGATTGCCCCATATCGGATTTTCCTCGGCCAGCATAACAAGGCCGCCCTCGATTTCGAGTTCGGCATGGACGATCCGCCCCGTCGGAGTATCGGTGAGGCGGTAGCGTTCGGTGGCCCCAAATCCGGTCTGATAGAACTCGATGGCCTTGGCGGCGTCGCGGACGTTGAGGTAGACGCTGGAGGTAGGGTATTCGGGATTTTGGTGGGTCATAGAAGGGAGGTTGAGGCAGCGGTGAAGGACTCGTGGATTTCCGCGAGTCGGGCAGCGGTGGTGATGGCAACATCGGCCGCGTCGCCCGAGCCTTGCGTATCGAGTTGATAGGCCAGATCGATTAACCCCGAGCGCAGGTTTTCCAATTCGATGAGGAGCTCTCCCACGCGTTGGTGGTGCGAGAGGCTCGGCAGAATTTTTAGCGAAAGAAATGGGGAGTCGGTGGCGTTCACGATCGGGTATTCCTAATTGAAACGATCCAGCGCACCTATTTCGGACAACTTTTGGGGATTTGCTTAAAATTGTTTCGACTGAACGGGGAATCATCCGAACCGGATTAGGTTGCGTCATTCGACGAGGTTTCCGGTTTCGGTCACTCGCAGGTTTACGTATGGGCGGGAATTTAAAATCGGCGTAGGCTGAGGCGAATGGAAATGGTGCCGTCAGCATCGCGGTCGGGGCCGCCCCCGTTGCCTGAGAGTGAGGGCTATGTCACTCGTAACCACGCCTTGGCGTCCACGACGACTTGGAGCCTCTGTGCCGGGGCGCTCATCGTGGCCGCGGTGGATCGGCCGGTGCGTCGGGTGGCGTTGTCGAAGGTGGTCTCGGTGCGTTTGGAGTTTGCACCGACCCGGCCCGAGCGAAATCGATTTCGTTGCCGACTCGCGTTGCAGGGAGGAGAAGTCCTGGAATTCTACAATCGGACGTATCGTGGCGTGTATGATTTTGCGGATACCAGTGGAGCGTATGTCGCGTTGGTGCGGGAGCTGCACACCCAACTGGCCCAGCATGCGCCGAATTGTCGATTCCTGGGCGGGGTGGGTCAGGGCGGTTATGTGCTCAATATGGCGATTTTGGTCGTTTTGGCCCTGGTGTTGGTCGGAGCACTGGGGTTTTTCCTGACGGTAGGATTGGTCTGGGTCGCGCTGATTAAACTGCTGCTGATCGCCTTTTATACTCCGGCCGCAATCCGCTGGGCCAAACGTAACCGGCCTCAGACTTATTTGCCGGGCGACATACCTGCTTCGGTTTTGCCCGAATTGAACTGAAGGCGGTGGCGACGTCCAATAACATCGTCTCGATCAAATTGGACGCGGTTCAACGCATCCCCCTTGGGCCGAGGCTTTCCCCGTCGCCGAGGCATGGGGGACACGGTCGGAGGACAGGAAGTGGCCAAGCCGCGAAGAACGCAAAGATAGGCGGGCAAGCGACTTACTGGCGCCCTTGGCGTCTGGGGGGCTTGTCGTTAATCTCTAAATCTCAGCAGTGATTGGTCTAAACGGGCAAAAAAAAGCCCCGGTCGTGATCGACCGGGGCTTCGAGAATTTATCAGCGCAGGGCTGGATTACTTGCCGTCTGCGAGCGCGGCTTGCGCGGCGGCGAGACGGGCGACCGGCACGCGGTAGGGCGAGCAGGATACGTAGGCCAAACCGATCTTGTGGCAGAACTTGACCGAATCCGGGTCACCCCCGTGTTCGCCGCAGATGCCGAGCTTGATGTTCGGACGGGTCGCACGACCCTTGGCGATGGCGATTTCCATGAGTTGACCCACCCCAGTTTGGTCGATCGAGGCGAAGGGGTTCTTCGTCATGATCTCGGCCTCCTGATACGGTCCGAGGAAGGAACCGGAGTCATCGCGCGACATACCGAGGCAGGTCTGCGTGAGGTCGTTGGTGCCGAAGCTGAAGAACTCGGCGGTGTGCGCGATTTCGTCAGCGGTCAACGCTCCGCGAGGAACTTCGATCATAGTGCCAACCGAATACTTGAAGCGGACCTTGGTCTCTTTCTTCACCGCAGCGGCAACCTCGTGAACGAGCGCGGTCTGTTGATCGAGCTCCTTCTTGAAGCCGACGAGCGGGATCATGATTTCCGGCTTGGCCTTGAAACCCTTCTTGGTCGCCTCGGCGGCGGCCTCGAGGATGGCGCGGATCTGCATGCGCGTGATTTCCGGATACTTGACGCCGAGGCGGCAACCGCGGAAACCGAGCATCGGATTGAACTCATGCAACTCGTGCACGCGGCTCATGATCTTCTCGACCGGGATACCAAGTTTGCGAGCGAGATCCATTTGTTGCTCCTTGGAGTGGGGCAGGAACTCGTGCAGAGGCGGGTCGAGCAAGCGGATGGTGGCAGGGAAGCCGCCGAGCGCTTTGAAGATCCCGAGGAAGTCGGCGCGTTGGAACGGCAACAACTTGGCGAGGGCGGCTTCGCGATCCATGAGGTTGTCCGCGAGGATCATTTCGCGCATCGCGTCGATGCGATCACCTTCGAAGAACATGTGCTCCGTGCGGGTGAGACCGATACCTTCGGCGCCGAAGGCCAGGGCCTGACGGGCTTGTTCCGGGGTGTCGGCGTTGGTGCGGACGCGGAGCTTGGTGGCTTTTTTGCACCAGGCCATGAGTTGCACGTAGCTCTTGAACTTCTCGGTCTTCTGGGCGCGCTTGTTGTTGAACAAGAGGCCGTCGATGATCTCGGAAGGGGCGGTCGGGATTTGACCCGCGTAAACGGTGCCGGCGGTGCCATCGATGGAGAGGAAGTCTCCCTCGTTGTAGGACACATTGCCGACAGTCGCGATGCGCCGGTCGTAGTCGATCTGGATGGCGGCGGCGCCACAGACGCAGACCTTACCCATTTGACGGGCCACGAGGGCAGCGTGGGAGGACACTCCACCGCGAGCGGTGAGGATGCCTTCGGCGGCGATCATGCCACGGAGATCTTCCGGGGAGGTCTCGACGCGAACGAGGAGGACCTTCTCACCCTTCTCGGCGGCGACCACAGCGCGGTCGGCGTTGAAGTAGATCTTGCCGGTAGCGGCACCAGGTCCGGCGGGCAGGCCGGTAGCGATGGCCGTGGCCTTCTTGACGGCGTCGATATCGAAGATCGGCGCGAGGAGTTGCTCGAGCTGGTCGGCGGGGTTGCGCATCACGGCGGTCTTCCAATCGATGAGCTTCTCTTTCACCATATCGACGGAGAACTTCAACGCGGCGGCGGCGGTGCGCTTGCCGTTACGCGTTTGGAGCATGAACAACTTGCCCTCTTGGATGGTGAACTCGACGTCCTGCACATCCTTGAAGTGCTTCTCGAGAATGGCGCGAACCTTGAGCAGTTCGGCGTAGCTCTTGGGCATGGCCTTTTTGAGACCGATGACGGGCTCAGGGGTGCGCACGCCGGCGACGACGTCTTCGCCCTGGGCGTTGATCAGGAACTCACCGTAGAATTCG